>DATJGC010000192.1:0-16094 GCA_035495345.1 Chitinophagaceae bacterium
GACATCATGAAAGGCCTTTGAACGGTTGGCGGTGCCCATGCCATCTACTGCCACCACTATAAAACCCAGTTCTGCCAATGCCTGGTTTGATCTGCCCACAGCGCTCACAAAATTTCTGGGAAACATAAAAGTGTGCGGACCAGTATAGCTTTGATCAATGATAGGATATTTTTTATCCGGATCGAAATTGGTGGGTTTCCAGATCATGCCATAAATGGTTGTTTTTCCATCGCGCGCAGTGCAGGTAAAGGCTTCGGGAAAACGAAAATGCATGGCCAGCAAGGGGTCGATATCTGCAAGCGCCAGCTCAGTGATTATTTTGCCTGTTTTGGTATCGCGCAGTACACTGCGGGTGGCAAGATTGTAGCTACTGATATTGTCTGTCATGTATTTTCCATCGGGCGATACCGTTATATCATGATTGGCATTTTCAGGGGTAAGCAGCTTTAGCCCGCTACCATCCATATTGATACGGTATGCATGCTGGAAATAAGGATTGCGGTCTGGTTCTTTACCAGACGCTGTAAAAACCAGGAACTTGGCGTTTTTATCTACATAGAGCAAGTCGTTTACATAGTAGGCGCCATTGGTAATCGGTGAAAGCTTTTTATCTCGCAGCGACAAGAGGTACAATTGTTTCCAGCCATCTTTTTCAGAAGTGATGATTATTTTGTCGCCCGCCGGCAATAGCTGCGATTGATAATTATCAATATTTGTTTTACTGGTTTCGGAATAAAGAGTATCTGTCTTGTTAGTGTTCAGTGAACAACGATAAAGATCCACCTGCTGGTAGCCACGCTTGCGGTTCTCAATGTACACTACCGAAGGTTCTTTGCCCCATTCATAGCCTGCTGCGTTTACATTCCGGAATTCATCCTTGCGCAGTTCTTCTCCGCTTTCAATATTGAAAAATACCGGCGTTAAGTATACCATATCTGTATCTCCTGGTGAACCGCGGTAGTACGATAACAATTTTGGCTTGTATAATGTATCAATGCTCCAATCCAGCAAATACATTTTCTGTCCCTTTCTGAAATCTGTAATATAGGTAGCTATCCACTTACTGTCTGGCGACCAGCTAACAAAAAAATGCGGTGGACGCTGACCGTTTTCGCCTTCAATGATTTCTCCCCATCCATAGTTAGTAGCATACTCATAATCTTTTGTACCCGCATGGCTGAGCTGCTGTACGGTGCCAGTGGCCACCGATTTTATAAAGAGATTGTGGTCTTGCGCAAAGGCCAGCCATTTGCCATCGGGCGATAAGGAGGTACTGTCGTTAAAACTGCGACTAGGCTTTGCCGTTAGCTGGAAATTATTGAGATCAAGCACAAAGGATCGGCCCTGTACATTCAGTAACAAATGCGTTTTGTCTGTATACTGCACGCTGCTGATGGGCAGATTGCTGGCGTTAAAAGATTGGTGTAGCGTATCAGAAAGCAATTGTGCCAGCCTTGCATGGTCAAACAGCGGCTCTGGCTTCATTGTCTTAAAGCTTATTTTCCTGAACATTTTACCCTGCTGATCCTGCAGCAAAAAGCTACAGCCGCTGCTGTCCGGAAACCAGTTGTATTGCAGGTTGCTGTTGAAGATCTTCTTGTTAAAAAGATTGCCGGAAAGAAAGGAGGCGGCCCTTGCGTAATCATCCCGGGTGAGATCCTGTGCAGGGGCGGAAGCGATGAACAGCAGTAATGCAAGCAACAACAATAGGTTTTTCATAACAGTGCTTTGATAAGGTAAATATATCAAAAGCAGGAGCAATGGCGCTGGTAGGCAAAGTGCTGCAAACCATGGAGGCCCTGAAAAGTAGTATGGCCGGGAGGTGCCGCAGGGTCGAACTGCAAAATGAGCCGACTGGCCAGGGTTCATTCAATTGTTTCGTGATAAAATAATCGTGATCCGGCGGGTTTGCTTCAAATTCAGTAACTTTAAGAGGGTTCAATTCTACCAACAACCAAAACTACCGCTTGAGAAAAATTTCCCGAAGGGATTTTCTATCGCAATCCGGCATGCTAGCCGGCGGCAGCTACCCGGCCATGCTGGCGATGGGTATGCTTCGCGCAGCACCGGTTACCCCGCTACCCCTTGAAAAAAACAATGCAGGAAAACATATTATCATTCTTGGAGCTGGCCTGGCGGGTTTGTCGGCAGCCTATGAACTCAACAAACTTGGGTACCAATGCAGTATCCTGGAAGCAAGAGACCGCGCGGGCGGCAGGTGCTGGAGTGTAAGAAAGGGTTCTACCAACCGGGAAACCGGTACCGGTCTGCAAACGGCTACATTTAGTGACGGACTTTACTACAATGCCGGCCCATCGCGTATTCCGCACCACCACCAGCTAACGCTGCATTATTGTAAAGAGTTACAGGTGCCGCTGCAGGTGTATAACAACGTAAATGCATCGGCCTATTATTTTAGCGAAGGGAAGGGGCCTTTATCAAACAAAAAAATCCGCGCCCGGGAAATACAGCATGATACACGCGGTTACATGACGGAAATGCTGGCAAAGGCCATCGACAAGCAGCAGCTGGATCTTGCCATGACCCGCGAAGACCTGGAGAAAATTGTAGAATACCTCCGTGCAGAAGGTGGTCTAGACCCGGATAAGCTATACAAGGCCTCGGCCCGCCGCGGATATACCCAGCCCCCCGGTGCGGGTGACAAGGCAGGAACTATCGCCGATGCCTACCCGCTTTCCGCCATTTTAAGTTCTGGGCTGATGGATCCTGATTTTTATAATGTAGCAGAGTATACCTATGAACTACAGATGACCATGTTTCAGGCGGTGGGTGGCATGGATATGATTGCCAAAGCATTTGAAAAAAAGTTGGGCAAACAGATCCGCTACCAGTCTGTAGTAACTGCTATAAAAAATACGCCAGACGCAGTAGAAGTAACGTATAAAACGAAAGACGGAGAGCAACAGTTAAAAGGAGATCTCTGCATTTGCACCATACCCTTGCCTGTGCTGAGCAATATAGATCATAACTTTTCTTCGGAGGTAAGTCGCGCCATTGACTATATCACCTATATACCCACGGGTAAAATAGGGTTACAGTTTAAACGGCGGTTTTGGGAGGAAGATGAGCAGGTATATGGCGGCATCACCCATACCAACAATGAGCTTACGCAGATCTTTTATCCTTCTTATGATTACCAGTCGGCCAACGGTATACTCGTTGGCTATTACAATTTCAATGAGAAGGCAAAAAAAATGGGCGCGCTGAGCCCGAAAGAAAGAGAGGCCATAGCACTGCAGAAAGGAAGGCTGGTGCACCCGCAATACGATAAAGAATTTGAGCGGTCGTTTTCCGTAAGCTGGCATACCACCGAATATAGCCTGGGCGGATGGGCGTTGTACTCACAGGAAGAAAGACAACGGTATTACAAAGCATTGCTGGCGCCGGAACAGCGCGTGTATTTTGCCGGTGAACACATGACGTACCTAAACGCGTGGATGGCAGGCGCTTTTGAATCTGCAAGATCCGTGGTAACAGCCGTCCATACACGCAGTATGCAGTAGCACTCATTATACTGCCACCTTACTACCACATCCTTACGATTGATTGCTAGCCATTATTGTTAAACCAAAACTATAGTATATGTCAACCAACATGGACCGCCGTCAACTGATCAAAAAGAGCCTGTTAATGGCCGGCGGGTTGTCACTGGTGCCAGGTCTTGTCAACCAGCTGGGTGCCAAACCCATTAACAGCTGTTACCGCCGCCCGTATGTCTCAGATTTTTCCACCATACTGGATGGCCCCAAGGTATTAAAGGCGCGGTTGTTTGCCAATGAAAATCCTTTTGGCCCCTCGCCAAAAGCAAAGCAGGCCATACAGGATGCCATGGCGCAGAGCTACCAATACCCGTTTATGTTTGCCAGAGATTTTATGCAAACGCTGGCCAGCGCAGAAGGTCTTGCGCCAGAAAACCTGCTCATCAGCGCCGGCTCGTCAGAAATATTATTGGCCGCCGCCATACTTTTTAGCCAAAAGACCGGTAGCAATGTAGTGTCTGCAGACCCCAGCTACGAGGATCTGCCCGCAACTATGGAAGAAATGAAGGCCACCTGGAAGAAAGTGCCGCTGACGGCTGCCTACAAATTAGATCTTGATGCCATGGAGAAGGCCATTGACGGCAACACGAGCCTTGTATATGTTTGCAACCCCAATAACCCTACGGCAACCGTGCTGGAAATAGAACAATTGAAATCTTTTGTAGACAGGGTCTCTGCTCGCGTTACGGTATTTATTGATGAAGCCTATATTGATTACCTGCCAGACCCTAAGGCCAACACAATGATTGGTGCTATCAAGCAGGGAAAAAATATCATTGTAGCCCGCACTTTCTCTAAACTGCATGGCTTTGCCGGATTGCGCGTGGGCTATGCATTTGGCCAGCCAGACATGATAAAAAAACTCAGCAGTTATACCACTGGTTTTGCGGGTATTTCTGCCACCTCTTTACACGCCGCCATGGCCAGCTACACCGACACAGAATTTCTAAAAGGAGCATTAGAAAAAACCCTGGCTTCCAAGAACTATTTATACAGCGTACTAAAAGCAGAAGGCTACGAATATGTTCCTTCATCTACCAACTTTGTAATTTTTCCATTAAAGATGGACAGCCGCCAGTTTGTAGCAGAAATGGAAAAGCGGGGCGTGGGTGTCCGCTTCTGGCAGTTCAATAAAAAAGAATGGTGCCGGGTAAGCATTGGCAGAATGGATGAGATGGAAGCATTTGCCGCGGCGTTTAAAGAAATATCATAACCCGGGGGCGGCAGCGCCTGCTGCTGCCAATTATTAATCACAGAAAGGAAGTACGAATAACATGAAACAAACCATCAACTTTTTAATAGCACTTATACTAACACTGGCAGCGGCTGCGCAGGACAGCGCAAAATTGCATTCATTTTCGCTGGAAGAATATGAGAAGGCAAAAACTTTCAGGATAAAAGACCTGGACAATGATACCTACGTAAAGTTTGAAAATACGTATATTCTTGACCGTTATGAGGGCCGAAAGCCCTATTTTATTACGGGTGATGATGGACAGAAAAAACGTGTAGACCTTTACCGCCTGCTTTTGCGTGAAGGCAAACAGGAGCTGGGCACCATCATATTTTACACCAATGAAAAAGGAATGGTGTACCAGGCCTGCCTGCCCAATTTCAGGGCAAACCCCAAAGTGTGGGAGAAATATTTTGAAGACATTCATGCCATTGACCGGCAGGAAGCCAATTTTGTATTGAAGTTATCTTATGTACTGTCAAGAGAATTCGGTTTCCAGTTATATAAAGCGGCCAACCAGGGCAAAGATGTTTCACGGGAGGCCGGCACCTACGGAATGGATATTTGTTTTCCGGGTGATGAAGAAGTGTTGATGGCTGATGGCAGTCGCAAAAAGATCAGCACTGTTCAAAAGGGAGATCGTGTTGTAAGCATCAACCCTGTTACGCATCGCGCCAGCGCAGAACTGGTAACCGGACTGGCCATGCATGAGGCAAAGAATTATGCCATTACAAGACTGGTATTGCTTGCTGCCACAGCAAAAAAAACGGTCGGTGCAGAAGAGACAATACTGTCAGCCAAGGAGTTGAATGCCACACCCAATCACCCGGTGTTGACAAATAAAGGTCAGCGGAAAATGAGTGAGATAAAGGAGGGCGACGAAATTTTATGTCTTGATGCAAAAACGGGTAGGTATGAGCGTTATAGCGTATGGGTGAAAACCGAGCAGGCGGGTGGCTTGCAGAAAGTGTACAATATAGAAACCAGCCGGGGAAGCAACTTTGTTGTTAATGAGGTAATGGTGTTACAGAAATAGAAAACTTACAGATACACTTACATGAAAGGGATTGCGTTTGCGATCCCTTTTTTGCGTTTAATTATTTACCTGCTGCCATTGTTTGCAGGGCCTTTACCAATACATCTAACTCAGCAGTGGTGGTAAAAACATTTGGTGTAATGCGGCAGCCCTGTACCTTGGCTTCGGGATAGTCTATGGCAACCGTGTACACGTGATAGCGATTCATAAGGTCTGCGGCCAGCTGCGCCGGTGGCATGCCCTTAACCCCTACATTGGCAATGGCGCATGAACGTTGCGGATCAGCCGGCGTGTTAAGTAAGATGCCGGGGGTATCTCTTAGTTTGCTGGTCCAGTAATTTTGCAGGTAGCGCAATCTTTCTTCTTTAGCGGCCGGGCCAACCTGCTGGTAATAATCTATGGCATTGTTAATGGCCAGGTCTGTATGTACCGGGTGTGTGCCGGTATGGTTGAGGCGCACAATATCATTAAGATCTGTTCCGCCTTCTGCCAGCAAGGGCCAGATATTTTCTGCTTTTCCTTTTTTCACATAAAGGATGCCGGCACCCAGCGGTGTACTCAACCATTTGTGAAGGCTGGCCCCGTAATAATCGCAATGCAGGTCTGGCAAACGGTATTGTATATGCGCAAATGCATGTGCGCCATCTACCATTACTTCTACGCCCTTGCTATGGGCCATATCACAAATTTTCTGTACGGGCAATATTTGTCCGGTAATATTCACCATATGAGATATCATCAGCAGGCGGGTCTTTGGTGTAAGCGCACTGGCATATAGCTGCACAATTTCTTCGTCATTGACAGGATGATTAGGTAGCGATACTTTTCGATTAACAACACCGTATCTTTTGGCCACCTGTGCAAACATTTCCAGCATGGCACCATAATCCTGCAGCGCCATTACCGCTTCATCGCCTTCTTTCCAATGAATGCCGCCAATGATCATGTCCAGCGATTCAGTTGTATTACGGGTAATCACCAGTTCATCTGCATTGCACCCGGCCAGCGTGGCCAGTCTTGCCGCTACTTTCTTTTTATTGTCTTCCTGCACGGTTCTCATATAATAGGCACCCAGTAAATTCACTTCTTTTACATGCTCAATAAAACCGTTGAGTACCGGTTGAGGTTGTATATTATAGTAACCATTCTCCAGGTTGATGAAGTTGGATGGCAGGAGGTAGTCTTTCCGTATGCGCGCCCAGGCATCGTCTCCAGGGTGTATGGGCGCTGCAGCCAGTTCATTGGTGAGTAAAGAATCATTTGCATGGCCAATGCCAGGCAATGCAGCACCAAGGCCGGCAGCGGCCAGGCGTTTCAGGAAAGATCTTTTGTTCATAGTCTTATTGTTATGAATTGTGCATAAGGTAAGTAAAAAACCGTTGCCCGCGAATGCGGTATATTTATCAGAAGCTTTATTACCATGGCTAAGAAAATTAAGAACCGATACTACCCATATTGCTGCTGGCTATTGATCTTGCTGGCTTGCAGCGGCAAAGGCATCGCGCAGCAAAAACAACAGCAGGAGGGAAAATTATTTATCATTGGCGGCGGCCATGTGAGTGACGATCTGAGGCGCCAGATGCTGGTAGCCGCAGACTGGAAGAAGGGCGATATCATTGCGGCGGTAACCCTTGCCAGTGGGTATGGCGATAGTGCCTATCTGTGGATGAATGAAGACTTTAAAAAACTGACGGGGGAAGACTGCCTTCGTTTTGATTCTGCGGCTGTGCACAACCCGGCCAGCATTGCTGCACTGAGTAAAGCCCGCATAATTTATATCGGTGGCGGCGACCAGGAGCGGATTATGCGACTCATCAAAAACAGCAGCGTTCAACAAACCATACTCAGGGCCAGGAAGCAGGGCGCGATGATTGCCGGCACCAGCGCCGGTGCATCTGCCATGAGTGCGCACATGATTACCGGCAATGCATTACTGGATACGGTACAGGCGAGTACGTTTAAGAGAATCAGCAAAGGAAACCTGGAATTAAAGGCGGGTTTGGGTTTGCTGGATTCTGTGATCATCGACCAGCATTTTATAACCCGCAGCCGGTATAACCGGATGTTGTCTGCTATTATGGAATATCCTTACTATGATTGTATTGGCATTAATGAGGCAACGGCACTGCTGGTAGACAAGGGTTGGGCAACGGTTATCGGCGAAAGCCAGGTAATAGTGTTTTCAAAACCGCAGAACATTCATGCCAATGCAAACGGTTTCCTGGCAGCCTCGGCAATAACCCTGTCTATTTACCTGGCGGGAGAAAAGTTTGCCATAAAAAAATAAGCACAAAAAAACCCGGCAGGTAATTCCGCCGGGTTTCTATCAGATAGATATGCTCTTAATCTCTGCTTCTGCCATTGTAAAGCATAATATAATAGGCCAGTGTGGCAATAGAGGCAAGGGCTGCCACCACGTAGGTAAGTGCCGCCCATTTTAACGCATCTTTTGCTTTTTCATGTTCTGCCGGTCTTGTTATATTGGCAGCATTAAGCCATTGTAGCGCCCGGGCAGAAGCATCAAACTCTACAGGCAATGTTACCACGGTAAACAAGGTGGTTACGGCAAAAAGAATAATGCCAATCAGCAGCACGGTTTGGTTGCCACCGCCAAAGCCAAGAATACCCAGGCCGGCAATGATGATCCACTGAGACAAACGCGTACTGATTTGTGTAACCGGTACCAAAGCGCTGCGCAGGCGCAGCATGGAATACGCTGTAGCATGTTGTACGGCATGTCCGCACTCATGGGCTGCAACGGCCGCAGCCGCCACATTGCGTGAGTCATACACTTCTTCACTCAGGTTTACCGTCTTCTTGGTAGGGTCATAATGATCCGTCAGCGCACCGGGTGTAGAGATTACCTGTACATCATAAATGCCATTGTCTCGCAGCATCTTCTGCGCTACTTCACTACCGCTTAAGCCGGAAGACGTGGGCACTTTGCTATATTCTGCAAACTTGCTTTTGAGCCTGAACTGTACCAGCATGCCCAGCAGCATAAAAATGATTGATATTGCTATAATTCCCATTGTCATAATAGAGGTTTACGCCTTTATGATCAAAAAGTATTCCCGCCCCTGCAACTGACATTTTTACAATGCCTTGTGCAACCAGCAATATTCCATGCCCACGACGTCCTTTGCCATAAACCGCTCCAATTGTAGGGGTGAATTTGTACCTTCCGGGTAATCAATAGCCGCAAATGCTAAAGAAACTAATGTACCTGGCAGCCTTGCTGCTAATTGTGGTGGCAGTCATTGTAGTAGTCAATACCATGGGCAGAAAGCCCTGGCCGGTACACAAGGCTGCTGCGTTGTTGCGCCTCCCTGATTCTGCGGTGGCGCACATGAGTGAGTCTATTCGTATCGCTACGGTTTCACCCGGTGATACCAGCTATATAGACAGCCTGCATTTTAACCAGTTCCGGATTTTCCTTGAACGCGCTTACCCATTGCTGCACCGGCAGCTTACGCGCACCATCATAAAAGACTATAGTTACCTATATGAATGGAAAGGCACAGACAGTAGCCTGTTACCGATTATACTGATGGGGCATTATGATGTGGTGCCGGTAGAGCCTGCAGCCATTAAGTTGTGGACCGTGTTGCCATTTGGTGGCGAGGTAATAGACAATATCATCTGGGGGCGTGGTGCCGTAGATGATAAGGCAGCCGTGATATCTATCCTGGAAGCAACAGAACAATTGTTAAAAGAAGGGTTTAAGCCGGCACGCACCATCTTATTGTGTTTTGGCCATAATGAAGAATCTACGGGCACAGGTGCCATTGCCATTGTTGAACACCTGCAGCAACAACATATAAAGGCAGATATGGTCATAGACGAAGGCGGCGAAATTACCACCGGTAAAATGAAAGATGTAAACAGGCCGATAGCCATGATTGGGGTGGGAGAAAAAGGCTATGTAACCTTTGAACTGTCTGTGCAAAAACCGGGTGGCCACTCCTCCAAGCCTGATAAGGAAACTGCCATTGATATATTAGCAGCGGGCCTGTACCGTTTAAGATCTGTGCAAATGCCCGTGCAGTTAACAGAACCGCTGGCTGAATATTTTCACCGCGTAAGCGGCTCTTCCAATGACTTTGTAAATAAGATGGCGCTGAGCAATCTTTGGTTGTTTAAACCATGGGTGCAAAAACGGTTGGGGAACCTGCCTGATGGAGATGCTATGCAAAGAACTACCATTGTACCCACCATTCTTGAAAGCGGTATCCGGGAAAATGTAATACCTACACAGGCGCGCGCTATTGTTAACAGTCGCATTCTTACCGGCGAAACCACTGCAGCAGTGCAGGCCTTTATTAAGAAAGCAATTAATGACGATCGCATCACCATTACCATTAAGGGCGATTTCAATACAGAACCCTCTCCCTTAACACCCATTAATTCAGCGGCTTTTAAACGAATGGAAGAAGCCGTGTATGAAACCATCGATAGTGTAATACCCGTGCCGTATGTGATGCTGGGCGCCAGCGACTCACGCAATTACCGCGCCATCAGCAATGGTGTAATTAACTTTACGCCATTGGTAAACAGCAAGGGTTTTCATGGCATTGATGAGCGTTTGCCCATCATCGACTTTCAGCGAAGCATCAATTTTTTTACGCGGATTATACAGCAGGCCGGCAAGCCCATTTAAGAGTTCGGTGCAGAACAAATTTTAGTGCCAGGTAGCAAGTAAGCAGAATGTAGTAACTTTCTTCTTCCAATTGTTTAACACAAAGCCTGCAATATGAAGCTATTCCTTTGGATTTTACTGGCACTGTTCCTGGTGGGAGATGCGTTATTTGTTTTGCCCATTCATGTATCTTCCGATAAAATCAGCAGTACCTATGATGTAAATTTCAAACGGGATTCTTTGCTGCTGAATAATATCTTCCTCGATGGTAATATACAGTTAAGGCTGAATATGCCGCCGCTGTATGATGCCATTTACAAAACTGCAGACAGCATTGCCAAAAAACCAGCGCAACCCTATTTTATTCTTGTAAATGTGGAAGTATTTCACAACCTGGATTTTACCGCCGTAGCCTTTCCATTCTATAAGGTAACCAGCTTTAAGGGAGTGATACCTTTTTACAGCATTATCAAAGCATCCAACGCGCCGGAGATGGACAGTACCGCGCTGGTAGGAAATATTATCATAAACGGTAAGCTTTCTGTTGCCGGTATTGCATCACCGGTATATGCGCGGAGCCTGGTAGAAAAAGAACTGGTAAGAATCATCAGTAAGGAAATGAACCGCATTGAGACAGTGATCAACCGCCGGCCGCCCGTAGATACCAGCAGCGTGATTGCCGAGCCTGTGCCCGAGATTCAACCAGCGCCGCCGGTGAGAAGAAAGAGGCGATAGCCCCGGCTATTTTAATTTTTGATGATGGTAAAGCTTGCACCGCTATTTTGCTGCGCGTTGTTGATATAAATAGTAAGCGCTCCCTTAACATTGATAGCAGACAAATCAATATTCAGCAGGTTGTTTCCCTCTTTTAGTTGAACGGTGGCAGCTACCAGTACCTGTCCGCCTAAAGTGCTCACCGTATAGTGGTACTGACCGGCCTTTGCGTTGTTAAATTTTACCATCGCATAGCGGCTAGCAGGGTTGGGATATACGCTTACAACAGCATTTGCAATAACGGTTTTATTAACGGTGGCAAGGGCTGAATAGGTATAGGTTCCATCGGCATTCAACATCTTAATACGGTAATACGCAAGGCCGCCGGTATAATTGCTGTCTGTATACTGGTAGGCATTAATGCTATTGTAGTTGCCACGGGCTGCTACGCTACCAATGGTTTGGAAATTGATGCCATTGGGGGAGCGTTCAATGCTGTAAGCGGCAACGCTGAATTCCTCTGTGCTGGTGAAGTAAAGCTGCGCAAAATTGTTTTTTGTATCAGCTGAAAAGCTCAGCATTTTCACGGGAAGAAGGGCATTGGCCTGCACCTGCAAAATCATGTTATCAAACACAGCGAGGTTTCTGCCGGTGGCATCGGTATCTTTTCCGATGATTACATTACCCGCACCGCTCCAGTACAGGGGTACGCCGGCAACACCGGTGTAGGTATACACAAGGGTTCCGTCTACCCAGATTTTGGCTATACCGCTATTGTTATCATAACGGAAATGGTACGTATGAAAACTATGGTCATCGGGGATAGTGTACACATTGCCAGAGTTGATGCTGGTATAAGAGCTACCGCTGGTAAGTAAGAAGTTGGCAGAAAGATTGCCGCCGCTCATTCCGAAGTTGAAATAGCTGCCGCGGTTAAGAAATGAAGCCTGTGATTCTTCACGCCTGAAATCTAGCTGTATATCAAGTGCGGGCACGTTAAAATTGGCACCGTCCAGTACAAGGTTAATATCATTGCTTCCGGGGCCGGGGCTAAGGCCTTTACCGTTTTTACCACCTGTACCCACAGTTGCATAACTGCTAACGGATAAGCCGTTGGCGCCGGCAACCGCTTTAGTAACGGGGTTGCTTTCCCACGTAAACCAGCTGATCAGCTGAGCGTTTGCCTGTGAGGCGAGTGTGATGATGGTAAGTAATGATAATAGCTTTTTCATGGTGCGGATACTTATGCGCAGTATTAGTCAACACGTATGCCACCAGATCAAGATATTGATTATCAATGGATAACAGCTTGCCAAAAAGCCATTTAATTCCCGCCGCCGGAATCTTTTCCCAAAAAATGCTTTTGATAGAGGAAATGGAAGAGAGGATGGTTACAACACGTAATAATTAATGTGCATGCGATAAATTACAATATGTACTGCAATTTAATTCCGTTTTTGCCTAAAAAAGGCCCATCTTTGTGGGTTCCTGTGCGAGGTTTTGTGAAGTTATAATCTTTAAAAAAAATTCCATGTATACCCATATCTGGCTTAAGTACCTGCCCATAATCAAGATACTGATGAAGCGTTCAGCTACTGGCGAACAGAACCTGGACCTGAACCGGATAGACTTTGAAAGAGCGGGCACCGGGCGCAAAGCGGGTTACAAGTTTACCATAGAATTTACCAATGGCCGTGTGGCCAATGTTATCAGCAACTCTCCGCTGGCGCCAGACCTGGCTACCGTTATACTGCAGGATGATGTTATTAAAACCCTGCTGGCCAATAACAATTACCAGGTAAGCCTGAACACGCGTTTTCAACTCAGCATCAAAAATGTATCTCCCCAGCCAGAGGGAAAGGATGATGTAGAAAGCGACAAACAGGAAAAGGTTTCTTAATCTTCTCTTCTTGCCGGCTACAACCTTCACCGGATTATTTTATTATTCTTTTGGAAGCACAGACTTGCTTTCATCTATTACCAGGGTGCGGCTCCACCGGTCGTGCCAGGGATAGGGAGGCAAGAGCGTTGTTGGCTGCACCGAAAAACTTAAGGCACTTACCTGCTCAAAAGGAAAGGGAATCATACGGATGAGACCGCGCAGAAAGGCAAGCTGCCCGTTTACTGGCAGTCCGTTTATACCTACCGCCCGTGTACCGGTGATAAACTTGCCAACGCTTTTTCCCTTCAGAACGGTTTCCATCAAAGAGATGTACAAGCCATAGAAGAAGGTCATCATCATTTGTTCCGGAAAGCTGATAGGCTGCCGACTCATGATTTTATCTGCCAGCGGATAAACGGGTCTCAATAATAAGAGCATGAAGGAGGCCAGCATACAGAAAAGCAAAAAATCTACACAGTAATTAATAAAGCGTTTTCCATAACCGGCCTGTACCAATTGAGCGGTGGGCTTCTCATCTAAAGGGTTTCCGTTATACTCCAAAGCACTTGATTTTTAAGGCACGAAGCTAGAACTTATCAGGTAAAAAATTACAATGGTTATACAGTACCGTTTAAAGACCAAAGATAAATTGTGATAAGTAAGATTCAGCGTACTGTACGTTTAGGCAGATACACGATGCTCTTCTTCGTACGTGAGCCGTTTTCTTTTGATGGGCGTAACGCCGCCATCTTCCGGAAAATCTTCCGCCTCCAGCTGAATGCGCCGGGTGATATCCGTTAGAGAGCTCAATCTTTGCACGGTATAAGGAATGGTATCAAGGCCGGAGACAAATTTTAGTATGTAATTATAAATACCAATCAAATCGCCCACCAGTATGGCCGGTACCTGGGCTTTTGTGCTTACCAGTAATGAGATGCCAATGACTACAATCACCATTATTTCCATGATACCAAAGTTCCAGGCTTCCTGGTCTGAGATCTTTATCTGCCACTTGCGGAGGTTATTATAATGCTGCCTTATCGTATGTATGTTACCGGTAGCAATAATATCCACCTGTTTTTCCAGCTCGTCATTTTTTACCTTGTTAAGCCGGCGCATTTTTCGGCCATAAAAATAACTGAGGGCAGATACCGGCAACAGTATCAACAGGCAAACGGTAACAATGGCCCTGTCGTAGAAAAAAAGAAGTACCAGTGAGCCCAGCAGGTTGTAGGCCGCTTCAATAACATAGACAAGATCATACTCAAAGAAATCTACAAATTCACGGGCAAGGGTAGAGTGTGCGCTGAGTTTGCTGATGTCTTTTTGCGCAAAGCGCCTGGCCAAAAAGCGGGTTACCAGCGAGGTGTAGATAGCGGAATAGGTGCGGGTATCATACCGGTGGCGGATGGTGCCAATGATCAGCCAGGCCACATGTACTGCGCATAGGATGAGCAGGCCATGATAACTTCCTTTAATGAGATCGTTTACGGCTTCGCCCAAAAAGAAGGGGCGCAGCAGGTTGCCCAGCATCTCCAGCGAAAAAAGCAGGTAGGTTAAAAAGAGCTGTGCACGGTGGTGCAGTATTAATTTCTTTAACAATTGAAAACGCGTCATAGGTTCCAGGTTCTATACAATTAATTCAAACACAATACAATATACCTCCGCATGTAAACCTACATACGGTTATTTGAATCAATGGGTTAGTATGACCGGAATGAGCGCTATTGGTTTAGGCGCCAGCGATTTCCTGTTCGCGGATGGTAACCGAGTTTTGCGGCTGGCCGGTAATCAGCCCCCGACAGGCTGTGGCTCCGCAACGGCAGTGAAAGGGCTCCATGTGTTCGTCATCCAGGAAGGAGGCATAGTCGAGCGTAAGCTCTTCTCCTTTCTCAATGTCTCTGATGGCCTTTATGTTCAGGCCCTCGTAGGCTGTGTTGGGTTCACAGCTATGGTTCTGGGGCGCCCAGCCGGAGGGGTTATCATCCCAGAGCAAAAATACTTCATTGCTCACAGGATAGGCGTAGCGGCGGAAGATTTCTTTTTCCTCAGGGGTCCAGTTGGCCTCCACATATCGGCGCGTAATAAGGCGCTGCGGCTTGCCTTCGCCCTTGAAGACCAATTCGTTACGTTGTATATCACGGTTGGCATAAATGCCAAAACCGGCGATGGCGTTACCCTTCATCTGGTATTTTGCCTGCTTTTTCTGGTGCCTGGCAATGCCTTCTGCGATGATGTGGCGGAGGAAACCCGCCTGGCCGATACCGTCGTGCTGGAGGATATAATCCGCCGAGCCTTCGTACCCGTCTGTATAAAAAACGGAGCAGGTAAAGTTTACTTCCAGGAAGAACAACTCACCTTTATCATTTCTGCGGAAGTCCATTCTTGCATAGCCTACACCGCCAAAGCTGCGGAAGATGCGCTGCGCGGCGCGGCGGAGTTCCCGATCAAGCACCTGGTCTTTGCAGGGAATATTACTGTCTGGGTGCAACTCAGAAGTTTTGAGTGCATAGGTTTTAAACTGGTTGCCTTTTGGAAACACAAATTCAATGGGCTGAAAGGCGATGGATTCTTTTTCATTATTGGGGTCTGCGGCTACCAGTACGGTAAACTCGCGGCCCTTTATATATTCTTCTACCAGCAGCTGTTCATATTCATTAATGATTTCGGCTACTTTCTGTTTGAGCTCCTGTTTATTTTTTACAAGTGAATGTTCATCCACGCCAAGGCTATCACCAGCTTTGGCGGGTTTTACAAAAAGCGGGAAACGTAACTGTTCAATAGCGCGCTCCACATCTTCCATATTTTCTACCAGTACATAGGGTGGTGTAGATACGCCTTCTGTGAAAGCCACGTACTTCATGAGTTCTTTTGGCGGATCATATAAGAGCGAAGAAGGTCCGGTATGCGGCAGGTTGAGCAGTTCTAGCGTATACACTACATCAATGGAAGGAACATCCCATTCAAGATAGCCTTCACAAAGGTTTACAAAAATATCGTAGCCTTTATATTTAAGCTCCTTGAGCTGC
>DATJGC010000193.1:0-6429 GCA_035495345.1 Chitinophagaceae bacterium
CCCATGCCGTACATACGCCAGAAAGCATGGTATTTTTTGTGATAGGGAAAATATTCATCTTCTGTTTCCAGCACCCTGAAATAAGTGGCGTATTCTTCAGGTGCCCAACTGTCTTTACCAAAAAGAATCCTGTCCTGGTACTTTTCAAAAAACTGCCGCGCGGCTTTTGGCTGTCGGCCCAGCTCTGCTATTACGGCACCAAATTCAACGTTCACATTGGGCATTGCATCCAGTAGACCACCGAGCTTTGCAAGATCACCGGCATACCATCCAAAATGGGCGGCAATAAAAGTGGTGCCAGAGTGCTTTTTAAACATGCGGTGTTGTTCTTCTATCAGCACTTCCCAGGGCGCGGGGTCATTGGGGCCACGCTTACGGCCGGGATGCGTGGTAATTTCCAGCCAGCGTTCATTCTTTTCATCTACCGGATCCCAAAACGGCTTTGGGTCTGCCGTATGAATCAAGACCGGTATTTTTAATGCGCCGGCCTTTTCCCAGATGGCATCCAGCCGGGGATCGTCTACGGTAACGCGCTTTCCGTTATTGTCTTTAACAGAAAGGCCCAGGTCTTTAAAAATCTTTAAGCCATTGGCGCCGTTTTTTACATCGTTTTCCAGTTGCTGAACGGCTTTATCAGTCCAACCACTTTCTCCGATGCCTGAAAAATTGATATTGGCAAAAACAATAAATCTTTTGGGGAAATGTGCATTGATATTGTCTGTCATTTTACGCAGACCACTGCCATTGCCGCCGCTCAGGTTTACCATCACCGCCATATGTAGCTTGTCCATATCCGTTACAAGCGTGCTGAGGTCCTGGCTGCCCATATTCCACTGGTGATTGTGTACATCTATAAAAGGAAACTTTGCACGTGTTACGGGATGCGCAGGCACTACCAGGTTAGAGACGGGGTCATATTTTTCAAAATCCATTTTGCCTGAAGGTTGTGCGCAGGAAGAAAAAACCAGTAAACAAAGAACGATGCAGCAAGAGATAATTTTTTTCATGGTTGTAACTTGGCGATGGTATGTGTGATGCAGCTGCATTTGTTAGCAGCTGCGGCAGTGTATAAAATTAACGTATTTACATCTCCCCGTTTTGCCGTCTGTAACTAATCTGCTTTAGGTGCAATGGACAACTCGGCCATAATGTTCTCCAGTCTTTCCTGCAGGGTAGCAAAATTGGTATACCCACGGGCTAGCAGGTAAAATTTGCTATCGCTCACCTGCAACAGCACCGCCGGAAACCCGGTTACCTGGAGCTGCTTTACCAGCGAAAATTCATAATAGGCTTTTTCCTTGTATTCAGGGCTATGGAGGCGTTGATAAAATGCTTCTGCCGGAATATTGTATTGCGTTAAGAGGTGCCTGTACGCTTCGTCATCGCAAAGATCGCGGCCTTCAAAGTGCAGCGCGTACTGGAGGTCGGCCGCAAATTCTACCTGTTTGTCCGGGTAAATTTCTTTGAAGACGCACATGGCTATGGCCGGTTTTTCAGAGTTGGGAAACCAATCGCTTTTATCTGGGTTATTGATATGCCAGAGGTAATCACTGCCAAACCTGATACCGGTATATTCCTCTACTGTTTTATAGGCCTGCTGAATATAGCCAGCGGTAAGGGCAATGGGTTTGGGGTCATCGCTGATGATCATGCCGCCGGAAAGTACTTCCATATCAAACCTGTCTTTGTACAGTATGGCTAGTTCTTTCATAACGGGGCTAAAGCCATAGCACCACCCGCAATAAGCATCATAACAATAAAGAATAATCGGCCGCATGGTATACAATAAGTGTTAGTTGGTTTGTAATGCTGTAATGTAGTGTTGAATATACTCCGCTTTTTTCCTGAGCTTGTATTGCATAATAAAACGCGGATGAGATAAAGGAACAATCGTTTCAAAGAATTGTTGTTCGCGGTTAAGCGCAGATAGGAATGCGAAGTTTTTGCCATCGCCCAAACAAAATGCCTTTTGCCTGTCAATACCAAACAACAACTGTTGTTGCAGGCATTCAATTACAAAGGGCCTGATGTCTTGCTGTAAGGCCTTATCGTCATAATAATTCAGGTTCTTACCGCCACGGGTAAAGCCAAGGGGACTAACAGCGCTCACGTAGAACTTGCCGTAAAATGCTTCCACGCCGCCAAAAGCCTTCATCATCTCATACATGTAAACAGAAGAAAGTTCCTGCTTTTTTGGCCAGTTGTTGATAATCCCGCAATCATCCTGCAAACGGATAGGGTCTGTAAACGGGATACCGGTAACGCCACCCCCAAAACGCCCGGGGTTTATACCAATGATGATCTGACGGGGATTATTATCGTTATAAAACTTTTTGTAGAACAGCGCACAGGCCTGCATGGTATCTTCATTGTCAAAAGGCGTCATCACTTCTATACCGGTGGGAAGCGTTACAGGAAACTGGAGGGTGCTGATAAAAGAGAGAATGTGCTCGCCAAAAGTCATGCGCAAAGGTAAGCCCGGCGTCTATTGTTTTCTTGCTTTCACTGCTTCAAATTGTTGTTCATAATCTTTTCTCATGGTACCCATGAGCCGGTCCCAGAAAGTAAAATAAAGCCCGTAATTACCCTTAAAAAACTGGTGGTGCTGGTTATGGCTAACGGAGGTATTGATCCATTTGCCCAGCCAGTGCCGGCTGAATCCGCGCGGGTACAATTCATACCCCAGGTGACCATACACGTTATACACAATCATGAAAAAGAAAAAGATATAAAAATGCAGCGGGTGAACAGGAATAGCAAACAGGAATACGGCAAACACGCCTGCTTCCACCACTGCCTCCAGCGGATGAAAAGCATAGGCTGCCCAGGGCGATGGATTGGTAGAATGATGATGCACCAGATGAAAGACCCGGAATAATTTTTTGTGGTGCATTAAACGATGCGTCCAGTAGAAATAGGTGTCATGAATAATTAACAGCAGGGGAAATGCGGCAAAGAAATACAACCAGCCATAGGTTGCAATATCACGATAGTAACGTGTATGTATTACCACGGCCTGGTTTTTTACCAATAGCATGGGTACCGCGCCAAAAATAGCAATGGTGCAAACGGAATAGGCAATTTCTCTGAAGTAATCTTTACGCCTTGGAAACCTGGGTTGTATTTTTTTATAGGCGATGCGCTTTCTCAGCAAGAAGTAGAAAACGATAAATGCAAGGGCCGCCAATAAAAAATAGCGGGTGCCGATATTCTCTACAAAGAAAAAATAATCTTTCCAGTGCATGCTGCTTACTTAAAAAGTGTTTTGAAGCACAGCAACCCGTTGGTTACTGGCCTCAAAACACTGTATAATTGACCGTCCGAAAAATAGTTATTTAACCGCGTCCGCGTCTTCCTCCACCACCGCCGTGGTTGCCGCCATCTCCACCACCTGATCTTCCTCCGCCGCCGCCATTAAAGCTCGGCCTGCTGCCACCACCGCCGCCGTTAAAACTCGGCCGTCCGCCTCCTCCGTTGCCACGATCGAACCCGCCCTGGCTACCTGCACGTTGCGGGCGTTCTGTTGGTTGGGGTCTGCTGAAACCGCGGTTGTCGGCACTTCTCTGCGGGTTAAACTCACGCTGGCGTATGGGCGATTGGCTATTGAAATTCCTGTTTTCACCGGGTGTATTGTTTTGTCCCTGAAACTCCCTGCGTCTGCCAAAGCCGTTGTTGTCTGTATTGCCGGGTGTACGGTTATTGTCGAAATTGCGCGGGCTGTTTTGTCCCTGCGGTGTGTAAGGCCTTCTGCCATAGTTGTTATCACTGTTCTGGCCGGCATTGCCCTGGTTAAACCTATTGTTGCTGTTGTTAAACCGGTTGTTATCCCTGCCGCGATAATTATTGAAGGCATCATTGTTTCCGGCACGGTTGCCATTATTATAACGATTATTATCCCGGCCGTTATTGAATGCGCCTGTACGGTTGTAATTGTTATAGCGGTAATTGTTGTTGTAGCGGTTGTTGTTTACAAAGCTGCGGTTATTATACGCATACACGTTGCGGCGATTGTAATAAATATTGTTGTTGTAATTGATATTGTAGCGGATATTGTTATTATAGGCGTAACCCCTGTTGTAACCATAATATCCATAATTGCGGTAGTAGCCACCACCGTATGAGTAGCAGGGGCGATACACCGAAGGACCCCACCAGCCGCCATACCGATAGCCGCCACCCCACCATGCGTTAAAGCCAAAGCCAATATCAAACCAGCTATAATTAAAACCATAACCAAAGCCCCAGCCAAACCACGGTGTATAATTCATACTAAAACCCCAGGTGTAGGGCCTTGCATAGTAATAATGACGGTACCAGGGGCGATAATAATAACCGGTACCATACACAATAGTTGGACCGTACACATAAGCATTGAGATAACCCGGTGTATACCCTGTGTACACATAATCGGGCGTTACATCATACACATACACATACTTGGCATTGTACACGGGATAGCTGGGCGGAATCATATCCACATCATCCGGCCTTGAGGTACTTACCGTCCACGGACCGTTGGGCCTGCTGGATTGAAACCAAACACCATTGTCTACTGCGTAATACATTCCATCCATCTTTAACACGGTGCTGGATGCATTCACTGCATACTGAAGGCGGGTACCATTGATGTTTTCAAACTGCGGATCACCATCATAGTTAACAGTAGTGGTGGCAGAGCTGCGTTCTACCTTGGCCGTTTGCGGAACGGCTGCATCCATTACTGCCTCCTGCGCCTGTTCTGTACCAGCTACGCTGGCCAATACATTGTCTTTGGGAGAGCCGGCCGGAATTTTTGCAAAGTCTGATGGCAATTTATCCGCGGCAATATACTGCCACTGGCTTCTGAGAGAAGACGACCGGTACCAGCGACCGCTCAGCAACACATAATACTGCTGCGAGTTAACATCCATGAAAATATCGTTAGAAGAATTCTTTACGTACAATAAACCTGTGTTTTCAACGGGGGCAAAATTGGCCTCGCCGTCAGATTGTATCAGCTCTGCGGGTTCTGTGCTTACAATAATGGATGGAATTACGTTGTTATTGCTGTTGTAATTGGTATTGTTCTCTGTTGCTGTGTTATTATCAGTATTCTTCTGGTTGTTCTTAACAGCTGTTTCAATCTGTTGCAGGTTGGCAGGAACTGAGGCTGTATAACTGTAAGGACCGGTGGCAGCAGGTGCACTGAACCACTGCTTGCCGCCATAGAGGTAGAAACGGCCGTCACTGTTTTTTACAATGGTAAAAGGAGAGTTCACCACTGCTTCTACACCATAAGTATCGTTGCGTTGCAATTTGGGCTGACCATCAATCAGCACCAGCATAGAGGGGGTAGAACTATATAAAACTTTGGGCGGTGCATTGTTAAAGCCGGAAGAAAGTTTTGCCTGCTGCTGCGTATTGTTGAGCGAGTTTTCCAGCTCATCTTTACTTATGCTGATATTCATGCCGGGTATGGAAGACTCCAGCGATGATTTAATGGCAGCAGTAGCAGCTTCATCCACACCGTCAGGAAACTTGATATTTTTGATGTCGATTGATTGCACGGTTACAGCGCGTCCGTTATCCGAAACATTGGCCTCCCACCAGAACGCACCAAAAACAGGATCTGTTTTTCCTTCCGGCACCACAGAGATGGCAGAGCGGGCCTGCAGGTTGCCGGATGCATAAGATTCAACCTGGGGCTGATAGATCTTTATCAGCTCACCATTGTTACCGGTAATACTTTTAGGCCAGCTTTGTTGTGCCACCGCTGCACCGCCAAAGACCCCGGTGAAGACAAACAAACAAAACGTTTTGTAAAAGATGTTCATGATGGAGATTTTATGTTGAATAATAGAGCGCCGTATGCTAACCTATGAGACGGTTTTGCCAGACTAAAGTTTGCTCTTATTACTCAAAGATTTTGTTAATAAACCCGCTTTTAATGGGCTGAAAAGTTAAGCCAGAGCCAATAGTTATTGATGCGCTTTTCAGTTACTTATAAAGGTCTGACAATTTCGTAAGATTACCTATCGTGGAAATACGTTGAACAAAATGGCGCACTGCGCTTATAATATTGAAGCAAAGGGAGTTCGCAGCGTGGGTAGCATGGGAAAGATGGCAGCCTGGCAATCTTTACTGCCCGCTGGCTTTCTTGCGGGCTGTCTTCTTCTTTGATGGTTTTGCAATTGTGTTATACTGCAGCGCCAGCTTCATCCAGTAGTCAAGGGCCTTTTTTGTGGCAAGTACCGCGCTGTCTACAAAAACATATCCCTTCATTACCTTGCCGGTGAAATCCATCGGGGTACAACCTTCTTTTTCCAGCAGGCTGTCGGTGAGCGTAGGGTCAAGCCGAAGCATGAGGCGTTTGCTTTCTACCCCAACACACATTTTTCCGTTTACCATAAAGCAAAGGCCGCCAAACATCTTCTTCTCTTCTATCTTATC
>DATJGC010000194.1:0-4771 GCA_035495345.1 Chitinophagaceae bacterium
CCTTACAAGAAAGGTAAATGAGTACACTGGTTAAAAATATTATCCGTTTTGCACTGTTTATACTGATACAGGTGTTTGTATTGCACCAGGTACCACCCCTGCACCGGTTCATTACACCGTATCTCTACTTCCTGTTCATTATCTGGCTGCCCTTCAGCATGGGCAGGTCTGCACTAATGTTGCTCTCTTTTGTTTTTGGATTAAGCCTGGATTACTTTCTGAAATGCCCGGGATTGCATGCCGCTGCCTGCGTATTGGTGGCGTATGTACGGCCCTTTCTCATTAATATGCTGATAAGGCAGGAAGGTGATCAACAGAACTATGCTTCTCCTTCCATGGTAAGTATGGGATGGGCACCTTATTTTATGATGGTGTTTATTCTTACGCTGCTGCACAATGGGTATGTGGTGTTCCTGGAATGGCTGAACGCTGGTACTTTTCTTTACCTGCTTGGTAAAACACTGGCCACTACCGGTATCAGCCTGCTGCTGATATTTATTACTGAACTGCTTTTCTTCCGCAAAGAAAAATTCAGGACCAATACCGTCTAACTGCATTGTCTCCACGCAGGTGCTGCAAGCAAAAACAGGGCGGAGCAAGTTGCGGAAAAAACAAAATAAATGTTTGTGAAGCCACAATAAAATATATCATTTCTTCATTCGTACTTTGCAGTTTGTAATTCCTCGTTCCCACTATGTCCGTCTTCAATCAGTCGCGCAGTACCATCATCAGGCTTATTTTCCTGGGGGTCTTCATCATTATTCTCGGACAACTTATTAACCTGCAGCTTTTCTCCGGCAAGTACAAACAACTGGCCATGAGCAATGCGTTGTTTGCAAAAGTGGTGTATCCAGACAGGGGCATTATTTACGACCGGCATGGCCGCGCCATACTCAACAATACCATTATGTACGACCTGGTGGTAACGCCCAACCAGGTAAAGAATATTGACACCGTAGCCTTGTGCGGACTGCTTGAAATTGACAGCATCGAATTTAAAAAGCGCATGGTAGATGCCATCTTTAAGAATACCAAGTTCAGGCCCTCTGTGTTTGAAGACCTGCTGCCACCCGCGCTCTATGCCAAGCTGGATGAAAACATCTGGAAGTTTCCGGGCTTCGACCTGGTAGAGAGACCCGTACGGCAATACCCGTTTAATGCAGCGGCGCATATTATGGGCTATGTGGGGGAAGCAGATTCCGGCGTTATCAAGCGTTCTAAAAATTTTTACCGGCTGGGAGATTACGTGGGCATCAGCGGGCTGGAACAATATTATGAAAGCGTACTGATGGGCCGCCGTGGTGTAAAGTATATTATCAAAGACAATAAGAACCGCCTGCAGGGCAGCTATGAGAAAGGCATCTATGATACATCTGCCGTTGCCGGCCGGGGATTACGTACCTACATGGATATTGAAGTACAGCAGCTGGCAGAAAAACTCATGACCAATAAGGTAGGTGCGGTGGTGGCCATTGAACCCAAAACGGGTGGTATTATTGCCATGGTCTCCGGACCCAATTTTGACCCTAACCTGCTCACCGGCCCGCAGAAACAGGAAAATTTTAACCGTCTTTTTCGTGATGTAAGCAGCCCCCTGCTCAACCGCGCAATCAACGGTTCATACCCGCCCGGCTCTACCTACAAACCACTGGGCGCGCTGGTCGCATTGGACGAAGGTGTTATTACACCCAGTTATGGCATTGGCTGCAGCGGTGCTTACTATGGCTGTAACCGCCCGGTAAAATGCACGGAGAAATTTGCCGGTCATGCCGCCAACCTGAAGCTGGGGATATCATGGTCATGCAACTCTTTTTTCAGCAGTGTATTCAGGTTAACCGTGGATAATCCAAAATACCGGAACCCCCGCAAAGGCCTGCAGGAGTGGAGCCGCTACATGAATGCGTTTGGCTACGGCCACCGGCTGGGTGTAGACCTGCCCAGTGAAGGCGGCGGTAATATTCCAGATACGGTAGACTATGATAAGGAATACCGCGGACAATGGAACAGTTGCACCATGGTTACCCTGGGCATTGGCCAGGATAAAATGACGGCTACCCCCCTGCAGATAGCCAACGCAATTTCTATTGTTGCCAATAAGGGATACTATTATATACCACATTTTGTAGAGAAGATAGACAATGAAACGCCCGAAGACACGGCCGTGCTGAACAGGTACCGCCGGAAACACGAAGTACTAACGCATATTCCGGATGCTGCCTATGAAGATGTGATTGACGGAATGGAAGGTGTAATGACAGTGGGTACGGGTCGGTTACTACCCAAGATACCCGGCATCAATGTATGTGGCAAAACAGGTACTGCAGAAAATTTTCATAAAGGCGTAAAACAGAAAGACCACTCCGTGTTTGTGTTGTTTGCACCGCGCGAAGACCCAAAGATTGTGATTGCCGTGGTAGTGCAGAACGGTGGTTTTGGTGCTGCGGCCGCCGGGCCCATCGCCAACCTGCTGCTTGAAAAATACCTTACAGACAGTCTGCGTGAGCAAAGCCGGAAGGAAGTAGAACGAGTGGCTGCCATTGACCTGATGCCAAAATATTTTGCGAGTGAGCAATACACGGCAGATTCTTTGCGGGCATTCAATTATTTCAGGCTTACAAAAGACAGTACTGCCATCAAGCGCTTCCTGCACCGCAGCCGGCCAGAAACACCTGCCGCACCTGTAGATGGCAAGCAGCCCAATATCATCAACAACCCTGCATTGAAAACCCGTACTACCTTACGTTTAAAAAAGTCTTCTGCCCTTATCTGACATGAACCAACGAAACCCTGCAATATCAAAAGGTATAGACTGGATACTGGTATGGTTGTACATCATACTGGCCAGCATTGGTGTGCTGAGTATTTTTGCTGCTACGTATAAAGAGGGCGATGATGTGGTAAAGACTTTTTTATCGCTCAAGACAGATTATAGCCGGCAGGCATTTTATTTTATCATCTCCGGCGTACTGGCCACTTTCATTTTACTGACAGACAGCAAATTCTTTACGGCTACCGCCAATCTTTTTTATGCGGCGGGTATATTGCTGATGCTGCTGGTATTCCCCTTTCACAGTGATATAAAAGGAACAAAATCTATCATACGCTTTGGCAGCGCTTTTCAGCTGCAACCCGCAGAATTGTGTAAACTTTTTGTAAACCTGGCGCTGGCAAAATATTTATCGAGGGTAGAAACCGATTTTAAAAAAACCAGTTCACAGATCATTGCAGCGGCTATAGCAGTGGCGCCCGCCATACTGAGCATTATGCAAAGTGAAACCGGTTTGGCCCTGGTGTACTTTTCCTTCTTTCTGGTGATGTTTCGTGAAGGGTTGCCTGCGGCGATACTGGTTGTTGGCTTTTCATTGGGCATACTGGTGGTGGCAACGCTTACCGTACCGCCCAATTTGCTGGCAATAGCACTAACGGCCGTGGCTGCCTTAACCATTTATCTGATGCGCCGCCAGATAAAACGCAGCAAGGAAACACTGGTGGTAATAGTCGTTATCTGGATGGCCTGTGTGGGTATCCAAAGATTTGCCGTACCGTTTGCTTTTAAACATGCTTTTAAAGGATACCAGGTAGAAAGAATTTACAGCATGCTGGGCAAGGATGTGCCCGAAGAATACATGAAGGCCGGGGCCGACCAGGAAGATCCGGAAAAAGCACAAAAGAAAAAAGAAGCGGGCGACTATAATGTAAAGCAGAGCAAGATAGCCATTGGCAGCGGCGGCCTGCTGGGCAAGGGCTTACTAAAGGGCACACAAACCCGCAACGGGTTTGTGCCTGAACAAAGAACAGATTTTATCTTCTGCACCATTGGCGAAGGTTTTGGTTTTGTGGGCAGCTTCCTGCTATTGTCTATCTATCTTCTACTGCTGATGCGCATTGTTACCGTGGCGGAGCGGCAACGAAGCGTTTTCAGTCGCTGTTATGCCTATGGTGTAGCCTCAGTAATATTCTTCCATATTGCTATTAATATCTGCATGACCATTGGGCTGGCCCCGGTGATTGGTATACCGCTGCCATTTATCAGTTATGGTGGCACCGCATTGCTTACGTTTACCATGTTGCTGTTTATATTGGTAAGACTGGATGCAGACCGGCAGATGGTCTTGCGCTAGTGCTGTTTGTTGGTAAGGCGTTGCGCCGTTTTTTCTCCTCCATTTATCAGACATTTGCGTGATGAAAGTTATTCCACTCAGCGAAGGCGCTTTTACGATAGACAAAACAAAACTCTTTGTACCCTTTGATACCAGTACCGATGATTTGCAACAACGGGCCACGGGCAGTTTACTGGTAGAAGTGCAGCCCTTTGTGGTGGTAACGCCCGAAGATGTTTTGTTGCTGGATACAGGCCTTGGTTTTGAACAGAACGGACGCTTGCAGCTAGAGCAGAATTTAATTGCCGCAGGCATCAACCCTTCAGAAATAACAAAAGTGCTTATCAGCCACCTGCACAAAGATCATGCGGGCGGCATCAGCCGGCTTAACCAGGCAACAGGCCGCTATGAGCTAACCTTCCCGCAGGCTACTTATTATGTACAGGAAGATGAACTGGCCTTTGCCACTGAAAAAGCACTGCCTTCTTATATACCAGCCGAGTTTGAATGCCTGCATGCAGCGGCCAATGTAAAATTGCTGCAGGGCAATGGCGTTATAGACGGGTACATCAAGTACGAGGTAACCGCAGGGCATAGTCCTTACCACCAGGTGTTCTGGATAGTAGATGGCGGAGAAACGGTTTTTTTTGGCGCAGACGATGCACCGCAGC
>DATJGC010000195.1:0-6540 GCA_035495345.1 Chitinophagaceae bacterium
GTTTTTCTCCCCCCTTATGAATGGTACAATGATAGTATTGCTGCTTGGACAAAGAACCTGGGCCTGCAATTGGTTTCCTTTACGCCCGGCACACGGAGCAATGCGGATTATACCTACCCCGCCATGGGCGAAAAATATACCGGCAGCGATAGCATTCTGCATTCTATCCTGGGGTATGAAAAAGCATCGGCCAGCGGCCTGAACGGTTTTATTTTGCTGCTGCATATTGGTACAGATCCACGGCGTACAGATAAACTCTACCGACGTTTGCCTTACCTCATCCAAACTTTACATCAGAAAGGCTATCAATTCAAGCGTATTGATGAACTTTTACAGGCGCAGGGCACCCAACGTAAATAGCCCACCCGGGCGTATCTTTAGGGCAAGACATGCTGCCAGCAAGAATATTATACATGATAGGTGCTATTACGGTTGCCATGACGCTTATGGCATTTATGCATACACCCTTTAAAAGGCAGGAGGTTACCGTACTACAGTTTAGCCACCGGGTAGGCAATAAGCCATTGCAATTGTTTGATGAAGTGTATACCAACCGTTTTAATGAACCCTTTACCGTTACCAAGTTCAGGTATTACATCTCTCCTATCAGCATAACCAATGCAGAGCACCGGAAAATAATACTCCCGCACCGATACTATCTTATTAACGAGGCAGACAGTAGTTCAAAAAGAATTGAACTGCCGTACAAAGGAACTATTGAAGCCATTACATTGTTGCTGGGTGTAGACAGCCTACAGAATGTAAATGGTGTACACAGCGGCAGCCTCGACCCGGTAAATGGAATGTATTGGACATGGAACAGCGGTTACGTGTTTGCAAAGCTGGAGGGACAAAGCGACTCTTCTCATGCGCCGGCACATGGCTTTACCTGGGATGTGGGTGGGTTTAGAAAAAAAGAAAACGCCTTGCGATTGATACAATTGGAACTACCTCCTTCTGCCGCCAATACCATCACCATAAAAGCAGACCTGCTTGCGTGGTTTGATGCCGTACATCCGTTGCGGATAACGCAATCACCCATTTGTCACCAGCCCGGCGCGCTGGCCACGCAGCTGGCAGATAACTACAGTGCCATGTTTTCTATTGCCCCATGAGCATCCGTACAACCATAACAATTATCATCTTTGTGCTCAGCGGCCTTGCCTGGGTAACTGTTGCCAATAAACCCACGCCCATCAGTTTTAAAGTGCCCGCCGGCTGGCCGCAGCCGCTGTATGATTTCAAAAAGAATCCGCTTACCAAAGAAGGCTTTGAACTTGGGCGCAAATTGTTCTATGACGAAAAACTAAGTAAAGATTCCAGCGTATCATGTGCCAGCTGCCACCAGCAATTTGGCGGCTTTGCAACTTACGACCATAACCTCAGTCATGGTTTTAATAACACGCTTACCACGCGCAACGCGCCGGCCTTGCAAAACCTTGCCTGGCAGAAAGAATTTATGTGGGATGGTGGTGTTACACATCTGGATCTGCAACCCCTGGCGCCGCTGACCGCTGTAAATGAAATGGGTGAAACGCTGGAGAACGTACTTAAAAAACTGAACAGGGACACCGCGTACAAAAGAATGTTTAAAGCAGCTTTTGGTACTAACATCATAACAACAGAAAAAATGACTAAGGCCATCAGCCAGTTTGTGCTGATGCTGGTAAGCAGTGATAGTAAATATGATAAAGTAAAACGCGGTGCCGCCAGCTTCCTCCCTAATGAAAAAATGGGCGAAGCCGTTTTTGAACAAAAATGCATGCATTGTCATCCTCCCCCGCTGTTCACAGACAATAGCTACCGCAACACCGGCCTTCTGGTGGATACAACATTGAATGATATGGGCCGTATGCGCATCACCCGCAATAGCCTTGATTCATTAAAGTTTAAAGTGCCCTCTTTAAGAAATGTTGCCATTACTGCACCTTATGGTCATGATGGAAGATTCTTCAGCCTGCAAAATGTATATGAGAATTACCGCAATAAAATGCAGGTAAGCGCCACTACAGATTCTTTGCTGCAACATAAAATTCCGCTCACCAACATTGAAACCAGTCAACTAACTTCTTTCCTGCGCACGCTCACAGATACCAGTTTTTTAAAGAATCCGGCCTACGCCCCGCCCGGGTACGAGATAACCCCGTTTTTTATAAGGTATAATTAATGTAGCATGATGGTTGATTAGTGTTGATGCAATAATTTTGCACCGCTTTCATTGCTTGCCCTCATCCTGGTATACCGCATTTGGCTTCTCCGTTGCATATGCCACAAAAGACATGATTATGAGTCCTTCAGTAAGTAAAGCAAGTCCTGACATCGTTTTAATAGGAGCGGGTATCATGAGTGCCACCCTGGGCGTACTACTAAAAGAATTAAATCCATCGTTTACCATTGAGGTGCTGGAAAGATTAGACAGCGTTGCGCTTGAAAGCTCTGATGCCTGGAACAATGCCGGCACCGGTCACTCTGCGTTCTGCGAGCTTAATTACACACCAGAAAAAGAAGACGGCAGCATCAGCATTGCAAAAGCTATCCAGATTGCAGACCAGTTTGAAGTGTCAAAAGAATTTTGGTCTTTTCTGCTGCAAAAAAATTATATCAGACATCCGCGCGAGTTTATTTCCTCCGTACCGCATATCAGTTTTGTGTGGGGAGAAGACAATGTATCGTTCCTGCACAAACGCCACGAGGCCATGACAAAGCACCACTTGTTTGAGCAGATGCAGTATACACAGCAACACAGCACGCTTGAACAATGGATGCCGTTAATTATGAAAGGGCGTGATCCGCAGCAGCTTTGCGCAGCTACAAAAATGGATGCCGGTACCGATGTAAATTTTGGTACGCTTACGCGCAAGCTTTTCCGTTACCTTTTTGATTTGCCCAATGTGAAATTTCACCTGGCGCATGAAGTGCGTGATCTTCAAAAAGATGAAGCGGGTAACTGGCGCATCGAAGTAAAAAATTTAACCACCGGCAAAAAACGCACAATACAAACTAAATTTATTTTTATAGGCGCAGGCGGCGGTTCATTGCCGTTGCTGGAAAAATCTGACATACCAGAAAGCAAGGGTTATGGCGGTTTCCCGGTAAGCGGGCAATGGCTGGTCTGCAATAACCCCGAAGTGATTGCCCAACACAGTGCAAAGGTTTACGGCAAAGCCTCCGTAGGCTCTCCGCCCATGAGCGTGCCGCACCTTGATACACGACTGATAGATGGCAAAAAATCGCTGCTTTTTGGCCCTTACGCCGGCTTCTCTACTAAGTTTTTAAAGAACGGATCATTCTGGGACCTGCCTTCTTCTATCAAATTCAGCAATATTAAACCCATGGTAATGGCGGGGGTGCACAATCTTCCGCTTACAAAATATCTGATTGAACAGGTGAGCCAGTCGCCGGAAGACCGCCTGGAAGCACTGCATGAATACATGCCTACCGCAGAGATGGAAGACTGGACACTGGAAACCGCCGGGCAACGGGTACAGGTCATTAAAAAGAATGAAGAAGAAGGCGGCGTTTTAGAATTTGGTACCGAAGTGGTGAGTGCCGCAGACGGATCCATAGCGGCATTACTGGGTGCTTCTCCCGGCGCATCTACCGCTGTGGCCATCATGCTTGATCTGCTGCAGCGCTGCTTTCCTGAACAGCTGCATACCGCCGCCTGGCAAATGAAGCTAAGGGAAATGATTCCTTCTTACGGGCAGTCGCTGGCCACAGACAAAACGCTGGCAGAGGAAACGCGGCGCCGTACCAGTGAGGTGTTGCAATTGCAGGGTGCGTGAACTGCTGAGCGTGAACAACAAAACGCCAAGAGACAGGGCCTTTAAGCCCATGATCTGTTATTTTGAAAGCGATGCCTTTAGCGCGGCCACCGCTTTTTTATCGCTACCAATAAAAATGGTATTGTTTAGAATGGTCACCGGCCGTTTTAGAAAAGTATATTCTTCCAAAATATAGCGGCGGAAATCTTTCTCGGTAAGTTGCTGGTTCTTTAAACCCAGCGAAGCATACTTAATGGCTCGCTTGCTAAACAATGCTTCATAACTGCCTGCCAGTTGCTTCATAGCATCTAACTGCGCGGCAGTAATGGGTTCGGTTTTTATATCCTGCAGTACACATGCTGTTGCGCGGATACCGGTTTCTTTGATGATGGCTGCACAGGTGCTGCAGGTGCCGAGGTAATACATCTTGTTCATAAAAATTAAATGCCGCTATTGCCTGTTAAGACCCGGAAGCCGCTGGCGGAATGGCTCTTTCCCATTCATTTGTCTGGTGGTTAAATTGTTTGATAACCCTTGCCGGGTTACCGGCGGCAATTGAATAGTCCGGTACATCTTTGGTAACCACGCTGCCCGCGGCAATAACGCAAAACCTGCCCACCGTTACGCCGGCGGTGATAACACTGTTTGCTCCCACCCAGGTGCCGTCTCCAATGCTGATGAGGCCCGTGGTGCAGGGTTGATAGCGAAACGGCATCGTTACATTGCTGAAGCCATGGTTGAGACCGCTCATGACCACGTTCTGTGCCGTCATAATATCATTGCCTATGCGTACCGGCCCAATAATCACATTCATGGCGCCGATAAACGCGCCATTGCCAATGCTAACGGGGCCCATACCATTATTGATAAAACTAAACGCTTCAATGGTACTATTGCTGCCTATCTCAAAGCTGTTAAACGGCATGGCATCTATCCTTGCACTGCGGAAAATGCGCGTATGGGGTCCTTTTTTATGGTAGAACGGATTTACAAACGTACGCACCCACCAGCGCGGGCGCACACCGCCACCTGAAGCAATCAGCCACAGCGCAAACTTTTTTAAGCGCGGGCTGGATTTAATTTTTTCTGCCAGAGACATGCGTAAAATTACAGTTTAAGGATCAGCTTGCACAGGGCAGTGTTTCAGCCACAAGACAGCTGCATTGCACGCGCATTTGTATTGATTGCAAATGCTATCAAACATACAATTAAGCGCGGGAACGGGCAAATGATAAAGTCTGTTAATAAATCTATCCGCATATCAAATTTTCGTAATTTTCGAGTCCATTCTTTCAAATCTAAAAAAGCTTGTCATGCCAACACGCAGAAGTTTTATTCAGCAAAGTTCAGTTCTTGCGGCCGCCTTAATGATTGATACCTCCGGCCTTTTTAAAATGCACAAAGATCTCGGAATACAACTGTACACCGTAAGGGATGAAGTAGCTAAAAACCTTGAAAACGCATTAGCTGGTGTTTCAAAAGCTGGCTACACCATGACTGAATTGTATGGCTATGATTACAAAACCCGCCAGTTCTTTGGCAAAAGCGTAAAAGAAATGAGCGCCCTGCTGAAGAAACACCATCTCAGCACGCCCAGCGGTCACTACAATATCCTTGACATGATGTATGACAGCAACTATAACTGGGACAGCTGGAAATACCTTTTGGAAGATGCCAAAATACTGGGCAATAAATATGTGGTGATTCCTTACATGGATGATAAACACCGTACGCCAGACAATTTTAAACTGATGGCAGAACGCCTGAACAAAGCAGGTGAATTAAGCAAGGCCGCCGGCCTCACTACCGGTTACCACAATCACTGGTTTGAGTTTGACGCCATGGGCAATACTACCGCCTATGACTACTTGCTTACCAATACAGACCCCAAGCTGGTGAAGTTTGAAATGGATCTTTACTGGTTTGCCAATGCCGGCCAGGACCCCATTACCTGGATTAAGAAATACCCCGGTCGTTTCCCCATGTGGCATATAAAAGACATGGAAGCAAAGACGGAAGGAAAAGAAAAAGGCCAGACCTGCGAAGTGGGTAAAGGCGTTATCGACTGGAAAGCGATATTTAAAAACCAGTCCACTGCCGGTGTAGATTACGTATTTGTAGAACAGGAACAATACCGCCGCCCGGTGTTTGAATGCATCAAAATAAGCGCAGACTACATGAAAAAAAACCTTCTTAATTCTTAAAAACCGTTTCACAACATGGCTTCCAGAAAGAAATTTCTTTTGCAATCTTCCCTGCTAATGGGTGGTGCTGCAATGGCATCAGCGGTAGACAACAAGGCCTTTGCCTATTTTAAAAACAAAATAATGCCCGCAGACCAGCTGAATATTGGCGCTATCGGTATTAATGGCATGGGCTGGGCCAACGTAAAAGCAGCACTGAAAGTACCCGGTGTAAACCTGGTAGCCGTATGTGATGTAGACAAAAATGTAATTACAAAGCGGCTGGATGAATTGGGCAAGACCGGCGTTAGCACATCTTCTATTAAAGTGTATGATGACTACCGGAAACTGCTGGATCAAAAAGATATTGATGCCGTTATTATTGGCACGCCAGACCACTGGCATGCACTCATGATGATACATGCCTGTGAAGCCGGCAAAGATGTATATGTAGAAAAGCCTGTGGGCAACTCCATCATAGAATGCCGTACCATGGTGGCCGCGCAGCAACGCTACAAAAAAGTGGTACAGGCCGGCCAGTGGCAACGCAGCCAGCAGCATTTTAAAGATGCGGTAGACTTTGTACAAACCGG
>DATJGC010000196.1:0-3188 GCA_035495345.1 Chitinophagaceae bacterium
CGCAGATTTTGAATCCATACAGCAGCAGGGCCTTCAAGGCGTTTATGTGCTACCTGTTAAAGAAGGTATCTATGCGCCTGCTAAAAATGAGAAGAATAGTCCCGCCGGCCAGCAGTGGACATTGTTACAATTTGCGATGAAGGAGGCCAAAAGATTGCATTTGCGCATGGCCATGCCCGTTAGCAATATACTTTCTGCAGACAGCGCCATAAATACCAGTGCGGCTGATCGCAGGCAGCAATTGGTATGGACAAAAAACTTTGTGAAAACCGGTACCAAATTACCTTTGGCCGAACGGCCGCAGGCAACCGATGGATATTATAAAGACATTGCGGTTTTGGCCTATCCGGCTAACTCCGCGCAACCATTTAGTGATACGGTGCAGGTACCCGCTGTAATTACCAGTACCGGCGCAAGGGCCAGTTTTCTTTGTTTTGAAGACAGCACAGCAGGTGAAAGTCTTTACTGTGCCAACGGTACCTGGGTGCAATACCGTTACAGGACTGCATTTACCTGTCGCGCCATACGTGTGCAGGCCAATGCGGCCAATGCCAGGTTATTGTTACAGGCAGGTAATGATGGGCAGCATTTTACCAGCATCAGCACACTGGAAGCACCCCGCTGCATTGCCAACGGTAATGAAGCTTACACCGTTTCTATACCTACCACCACTGCAAGGTATTTTCGCTTTGTGGTGCAGGCCGCTTCCAAATTTTTGGTAAATGAAAAAGGCGTTGATACCAGCGTGTCAATAGCATTGAAGAATATCCATTTAACAGACGAGCCGCAGCTGCATCATTATGAAGCAAAAAGCGGCGGTTGTTTACGCATAGCCGATGCCGTTAGCCCGCAGTACCCGTCAGAAGCATGGGTGCCCGCAAACAGGGTGCTGGATCTTACTGCCCTGATGGATAGCAGCGGCCGCCTGCAATGGACAGCGCCGCCCGGTAACTGGGTGATTGTACGCATTGGCCATACCGCTGCAGCGCAGGACGCTACCCACAGGCAATTTGACAAAATGAATGCAGCGTTGGTTAGTCAACAGGTAGCGGCCTGGTACCAGCAGGCCTTTCAAAATGCGCCGGCCCCTTTGGCAAAAGAACTGGCATCATTGCTGCGCGCAGACAGCGCAGCTGCAGAAGGGCAGCGCTGGAGTGTATCACTGCCCGCCGTACTTACCAAACGCTTGCATTATAACTGGCAGCCGTATTTGCTAACCCTTACTGGTGTTCCGGTAGAAAGCAGTGCGCAATCAGAAAAATTTTTAACTGATCTGCGTGCCAGCATCGCTGCATTGATAGATAGGAATTACGCGGCTGCACTAAAAAAAATGGCACAGAAAAGAAGTTAAATGGCGGCTGGCTGGTATTCGGTAACAGACAATATATCGCCCACCTGTATAACACCCTCTCCGTTGTGTACCAGGTTCTGCCCAAATAAAATCTTATTGTTTTTGCGCCGGTAGGTTGCCAGCGTTTGCAGGGGTTCCTTGTTTTTGCTGCCGGTATCCTGGTCAACCGTGGTCATTACACATCGCCCGCAGGGCTTCGCTCCTTTAAAATGAATACTATTGATGGAGAACGCTGCCATTTGATCTTCCAGGTAAGGGCTGCCACCGGCAAACACAAGGTTGGGCCTGAAGCGGTTCATGGGCAGGGGAGCAGATAACCTTGCATTTAAATCATCCAATGAAGCCTGGCCAATCATCAGCATGGGGTAATCGTCTGCAAAAGAAGTAATCTCATTGTTGTGTGCATAATGGCGGTCTGCATAGCGCAAGGTTTGTTCCGGCATATACACCAGTTTGCACTTCAGTTGCAGTGCGTTGCTGCACCAGTTATTTACGGCAACATCAAATACTTCGGCCAAACAGGTATCCTGCCAAACGGTTACCATGGCCGTGCCGGCCCTTGCCGTGCCAGGCAGGCGCAAAGGTGGCAACAGTTCTTTTTTATGCTGAATGTAGAAGCCATCTTCCTTCATAACGGGTTGCAGTAACGCCATCAATGGCAGGGTTCTTTGCGAGAGGAAGACATTGTTTTCATCCACCAGCATCATGCGCCTGTCGTGCTCCAAACCCCGGCTGGTAAGCTTTGCACTTTTCACTGCAATACCGCCGAGTGATTTTATGGGGTAAATGTAAAGTTCGCTGACCGTTAGCATGCTGTAAAACTATCTTTTTTTGTTGTAGCAGCAAGGGTATTAAAGCGATAAACGTGTTGCGCCAGCAAGCAAACTATTCACCAGCAATGGATAAAATTTGGATGTTGTTTAGATTATACTTGCTATATTAGTGTTGCACTAAAAACTTGCCAGTGGGTGCTTCTTCCTTGATAGTGCTGATACTAGCAGCGATTGCTTTTTCTGCCGGCGGAATGGCGGTGGCAAAATTATTTGTGAAGGGCAGCCGGAACCTTCAAAAGGGTCAGACGTATGAGTCCGGTATTCCTTCCAAAGGTTCTCCCTGGAACCAGTTTAATATCGGTTATTACCTCTTTGCACTCATTTTCCTCATTTTTGATGTAGAGCTGATTTTCATGTATCCATGGGCGGTAGTAGTGAAAAAGCTGGGCATGCCCGCATTAATAGAAATCATTGTTTTCTTTTTTATTTTATTTATGGGTTTTTTATACGCGCACAAGAAAGGCGCACTGAAGTGGATGTAGCCATAGCCAACTGCAGGTGGCGCTGCGTTCTATTGACCAGTAAATAGCAAACCATTGGCAGAAGAAAAAAATAGCCCGATTGCTTTTCCCGGCGAAATACATGAAACCGCCGGTGGCGGAATAGTGCTTAGTAAGCTGGATGATATTGTTAACTGGGCAAGGTCTAACTCCCTCTGGCCACTCACTTTTGCCACCAGTTGCTGTGGCATAGAAATGATGGCGGTAGCCTCTTCCAAGTATGATTTCTCCCGTTTTGGTTTTGAAGTAGCAAGGGCCACGCCCCGGCAGGCCGATGTTATTATTATTGCCGGCACCATTGTTAATAAAATGGCCCCCGTGTTAAAGCGGTTGTATGATCAGATGGCGGATCCCAAATACGTGATTGCCATGGGCGCCTGTGCCATCAGCGGAGGACCTTTCTTTTACAATACCTATTCTGTAGTAAAAGGTGCTGATCATATTATACCGGTAGATGTATACATACCCGGCTGCCCGCCAAGGCCGGAAGCGCTACTGCACGCA
>DATJGC010000197.1:0-3017 GCA_035495345.1 Chitinophagaceae bacterium
AAAAAAGGCCACCCCTTTCAGGATGGCCTGCGTTTGAAAACACAGCTTTCTATTGTTTAGCAGCAGTGCTATCAGTGCTTCTTTTCCGGTTCATTATAGTACCGGTAGAATCAGATTTGTGTTGCCCACTATTTGTTTTTATCAGTTGCCTTCTTGGCTTGTTCAGCCATCATCAGGTGATGTTCCAGCACCGGAACTTTCTTACGTGCCCAGGCTGTTAATACTGAATCTTTACCGCTGTTGGCTTCTTTCTTAAATTCGTCGATATCATCTTTGTGGTCGCTCACCATCAGGTCTGCATAAGCCTTATCAAAGTCGGCACCTGTCTTTTCAGTAAGGTCCTGTACTTTTTTACGGCATTTATCACTTAAACCTGCTGGCAAAGTAATGTTCTTGGTTTTGGCCACTGCTTTCAGTTCGTTATTAGCAGCACTGTGATCTTTTACCATCATAGCGCCTAACTTTTTGATTTCAGGACTAACACCTTTTTTGCTGGCCATGGTACCCAGTTCAACTTCCATCATACCACCATCAGCGGCGGCTACTGCAAAGTCAACATCGGGCTCAGCACTGGCAATAGCAGTTCCTGCATTTGCAGTGTTGGCATTACCGCCAGAGTCTGTTCTTGCTGTATTACTGTCTAATTTTGCATCGTTGGCTTTTTCAGCCGCTTCTTTTGGATCTGTAGACGCATTGTTGCCGCATGAGCTAACAGCCATCGTTAAGGCTATCAGGGCGGACAGAGATAATAGATTTCGCATTGTAGGTTGTTTAACAGAACAGTGGTCAATAATGATGCCTGCATAACAAGCTACGCCATTAACAAAATTGCGCGCTGCTTTGTGGAAAATTGACCTCAGGCTACAACCATTGGGGGAAGAAGGCTTACAGTTGTGTACCAAAAAAGCCAGCACGCAAAGCGGCTGGCGTATTTGTAAAATAGGTAAACAGCAGGTAATATTCTTGCTATTTAACGGCCGCTATCGTGTACGGCCTGTTTCAGCTCCTGGTTAAATTCTTTTTGTTTGATCAGTTCTTCCAGCGTCAGCAGCATGCGGTATTTCCAGTAATGTTTGGGGTCTGCAGGTATATTGATGCGTTCTTCTGCAGGGTCTGGCCTTCTCAATGCCTCGCTCATCCCCATCAGGTCCTGCAATTGAAAAATACTCCACATAGCGGGTGAATAAAGGTGTTGCAATATGATGGCCCTGCTAATCCAGGGCTCACAGGTGGCGGGCGCTTCACCCCATTGGCCCAATTCAAAATTATAAAAGCGTTGCGTGTTGTTGCGGTCTTCCTGCCACCAACCACGGAGAGTGCTCATGTCATGCGTTGAAGGCATTACTACAGACAGATACGGCGCATCATTGGGGTGAAAGAATTGTTTTGCCTGGTCTTTGGGCATGCGTTGAATTTCCAGGCTAAGTATGCCCAGTTCACGCATTACAGTGGGCACAGAAGGCGGCACCATACCAAGGTCTTCACCGCACACCAGCATGGTGGTGGATGCCTTTAAGGCGGGCAGTTTATTCATGGCTTCATTCTTCCATAGCCAGTCCTGCCGCTCGTAAAAATAATTTACGTAGAGTGCTTTTAACTGCTGCTGCGTATGCCATTCAAGGTGGCGGAAAGAGGAAGTATTTTCCATACCAAACCTGAAATGAAACTGTGTGCCGTTGCTGCCTTCTACTTCAAACATGAGTACGTTTGAAAGAAGATCAAACAGTCCCTGCTTAACGGCATTTGCAGTAGGATCATCGCCCCTGCCCTGTTCAAAAAAATATTTCTCAATTTTTCTTTGCGTGTCAAATGCGGGCAGCAGCTGGTACATGCCGGTATTGTCTGACTGGAGAAACTGCTGCTTGATATCTTCTGCCGCTGCGCCAAAGACCTCGGCCAGTACCTGGTCTGTGATAAAGGGTGCGGTATAACGTTGCGGTATAAACCAGATATTTCTTTCAGCAAATTCTACTATATGCACAGGCACGGCAGGAACAAAGTAGCCCATGATGCCTTCCACCGCATGCAAAGGAATAGACCAGATGCGGAAGAAGCCGAGAATATGATCTATCCTGAAGGCATCAAAGTAACGGTTCATAGCGTCAAAGCGGCTCTTCCACCATGCATAGCCATCACTGGCCATGGCCTGCCAGTTGTAGGTAGGGAAGTTCCAGTTTTGCCCACGTACAGCAAAATCATCCGGTGGTGCGCCGGCCTGCAGGTGCATATTATAGAGCGAGGGGTTCATCCACGCATCGCAACTAAAACGTCCGATCCCGATGGGGATGTCTCCTTTTACCACCACGCCGTTTTTGCGGGCGTAATCGGTAGCGGTTTTTAATTGCAGGTATAAATGAAACTGGATGAAGTAATGGAGTGCTACCTGGTCGTAATGTCTTGCGCGCGGAGAAACATATTTTTCAATGGCCTCCTTGTTGTAGGTACTGTATATTTTCCACTGGCTGTAATCGCAGGTGCCGTTTTTATCGCGCAGGTAACAGAAGGCGGCATAGGGCACCAGCCATGATTTATTGGCCTGGAAAAAAGCCGTAAAAAGCTCATCCGACAGAAAATCTTCTTTCTGCGCCGCGTACAATTCTTTCAGCGCGCTGAGTTTAAGATCTATTACCTGTTCATAATCAAGATCAGGCAATTCATTTAATTGCTTCTGTCTCTTGCGCAATGGTTTTAAGATGGAAGCATGTTTTTTACCAGCCACCTCATCAAGGTTGATGTAGATCGGATGCAATGCAAAGGCCGAGATAGCGGCATATGGGTAAGAATCACTGTTGGTTAGTGTACTGGAGGTGTCGTTAACGGGCAGTAACTGAATAAGGCGTAAGCCTGTTTTTACAGACCAGTCTGCCAGCAGTTTAATATCCAGAAATTCCCCGGTGCCAAAACCATTCTTGCTGCGAAGGCTGAATACAGGAACGGCTACACCGGTACCACGCCAGGTATTGTTGGGCAACTGAACAAATCCATCGTGCAGGATGGTTATTTTGTTAACAGCATCG
>DATJGC010000198.1:0-6614 GCA_035495345.1 Chitinophagaceae bacterium
TTTACTTTTTCTGTTTTTGCCCATCCGCCCTGCAGGCGCAATCTTTTTATACCAAGAGGGTTGAGATATTCTTTGTATTGATCATAGTCAGCAAAATCCCTGTCGAGCGTCTCACAACCTATGAGCCAGTTAGACCCTGCAATCTCCGTTGCATTACGGTGCTTTACCATACCGGCAAATGGCAGCGAGGTGGCAAAGGACACCGTATCTGCCGGGTGTTCAATCAACGGTGGTTGTGCAGCGGCGTTCAGCAGAAGCAAAAGACAAAAGGCCGTGCAACCGTAAGGTAATTTTTTAAAAGTGTTCATTGGAAACGTCGTTAATGTTTTATAATGTTGAATTATTATTCAATAATAAAATTAAAAGTAGCAAAAAATAGCGTTTGCTGGTATGCATGTCATCTTTTTTTAAGTAAAGATTTTTTTTGGAAGCGATTTGATAAATACTGATATTTATATTATTTAATTGTAGTTCATTATTATTGAATAACTGTATGCGTGACTATATCATCCCCATTACCTTATTTGCTGCCTGCCTGTCTGCGCTCACCGTTAATGCACAGCCCCCTGGCGAATTTTCTTTGTCGGCAAAGGGTTTGCCCGTATACCAGTACACAGGAGCCCTGCCGGCAAGCGCCTTAGACAATGCGGGCAATGATGCTGACCTACCGGAAGATCCGCATTTTTTAATGGGCAATTACAGGATGGCACTGATAGCCCATGCCAGTGGCATCTATCAACTGCTTACCGCCGAACGTGCCTGGGCAAGGCTCAATGCCGCCCCGCAGACAAATTATGGTTATAACGATGCTTCCATCACCGTTTCGCCCGGCGGCAATGGCCAGGATAAAACTGCAGTGAAAACGGGCCTGGTAGGATTGTCAGGCCTGGCCACCGATGCAGCGCGCTGTAAAAAACGTTTTGGGGTTGGGTTTGCGAGCTACCAATACCTGTTGGGTGATGTAACCTGCACGCGGGTACTCTCAGTGAAACCTTCGCCGCGCCTGCATGAAGGCAATCCTTCTTTCATTATCAGCGTATGCCTGAAAAATAACAGCAGGCAACCACAGACCATTACCTACCAGGAACGCATGCTGGTAAATTATGTACAGAATGGAACGCAGTATACAGCGCCACAACAGCGGCCATTGATCTATACGGTTGCTGCTGCTACGCAGGCCTTACCCAATATTGCCGTGGCCAAAATTCAGTACAAGCGCAATAGCTTTTTGGTGCTTCCATCCGCAGAAGAGCGTTACCCCTATGAATTAAAGCCGCCGGATGTATTTATGTATGCATCTGGCGCGCGCGGTGCGGCGCCAACCGTTCAACTTTACAAGGACACGCTGGCGGCCAATACCAGGCTAACGCTATCGCCCGGTGATAGCAGCCGTTTCTATATCATCATCGGGCTTGCCTACAACGCTTCCAACGCAAGTGTGCAACAACAGGTAAACGGACTACTGTCGGGTGCTGCATTCAACGACCAGGAAGACGGCCTTTTTGCCGCGCAATGGAAAAAGCGATTGCCCGATTTGTCACAGGAAAAAAATGAAGTGCTGCGCAGGGAGATGCTTTGGAACGCCTACTTTATTGAAGCATCGGCAAAATACAGTGCGTATTATAAAGAAACATTTATTCCGCAAGGGACCGTTTACAGCTATTATTTTGGTGACAATATTTCTAACCGTGATCACCTGCAGGCTGCATTGCCCGCCTGTTATACAAACCCGGCACTGGCAAAATCTATACTTCGCTACGTGATCAAACATGCTGAACGAGACGGAGAAATAAAACGCGGCAATGCCGGTATGGGCTATACGGCTCCTTCCATCTTTAAAGAAAGCGATGAGCAGCTGTATTTCTTCAACACCCTGGCAGAATACCTGCTGATCACCAAAGACTATTCTTTCCTGCAGGAAAAAGTGCGTTATTACCCCGCAGAAAATTCACACGCGGATGATGTGCTAACGATGCTAAAAAAATTCTTTATTTACCTGCGCGATGAAATTGGTACCGGCCCTAACGGGCTTATTAAAATGCTCAATTCAGACTGGAGCGATAGCTTTTTTCATGAATATTCACCTGACAGGTATGCCGGCAGTGCAGAATCTCACCTGAACACTGCTATGGCACTGGCTGTTATTCCTAAACTGGTACAAGCCCTGCAACTGGCGCCCGCCGCAAAGAATGACCCGTTTATACCCGCGCTGCAAGACTACCGGTCAAGCATCAGCGCCGCATTTATGAAAGACCTTGGCAACCGCAGTTTTGCTGCCCGCGCCTACCTTAACCGGCAGTTAAAGTTTGGGGTAGACAATGTTTGCATTGAGCCACAGGGATATCTTTTACAGATTCCGGATCTGCCCGTTGAAAGAAAAAAAGAAATCTATGCTACAGTAAAAGAAAAACTACTGCTGCCAGAGAAAATAGGCATCCGAACCCGGGAGAAACCATTGTGGAAGGGCCATCCGGACGGGGAAGACGGTGGTATCTGGTTTTCTTTGGAATACCCCGTTTTACTGGGTGTTGCCAGCTTTGATAAGGCAGAGGCCCGCGCACTGTTGCTGCGTTTTTCCTTTGATAATTTTGCACGGGAGTATCCGAACTACTGGGTAGGCCAGTGGACCGCTGCAGATGAAGTAAACTCAAGCCTGTACCGGCCCGGACTGTATTCATTCTGGGTACCATCTCCGGATAGAAAAAGAGCTTTCCAGGGCTGGTGTTCTCACCCGCATACCTGGCCGCTCTTCTGTTATTATAAATTGAAAGAATAGACAAGCCATTATCAATTACCTGCCAACCTACTATTATGCTATCTAAAAAACGACTTGCTGCTTTCCTAATTACACTGTTTTGCAGCCTATTAATATTGCAGGCACAGCAAAAAAGACTTTACCTGGCCAATGATGATCATACAGATTATATGTGGACTGCCAATGAAGCTGCCTATGATTCTGTATTTGTGAAGATGATTGATTACTACCTGCAACAAATAGACGATACGAAAAACAGTGCCCCGGCACTCCAGGTAAAATACAATCTTGATGGCAGCTTTTGGGTAAAAGCCTATGAAAAACACCGCTCACCGGCGCAATTTCAAAGGCTGTTGGCGGCCATCCGCTCCGGCCATATCAGCTGCCCGCTGAATACCCTGGTGAGCTGCTACGGTGCACAGCCAACAGAAGCCGTGTTACGGGGCATGTATTACGCTGGCAACCTGGAAAGAAAATATAATCTTCGTTTTCCCCTGGCCGTTAGTATGGAAAACCAGACCATTCCTCTGGGACTGGCCTCTTTATGGGCGGGGGCCGGCGCCAAGTACAGCTGGCGCGGTGTGTGCGGATGTGCTACCCGCTTTACAAACGAAGACCTCAGTACCCGCCGTCATCAATTGTACAATTACCGCGGCCTGGATGGGCGGGGCGTTATTATGAAATGGTATGCAAGAACTATATTTAACGGTCGTACCCTCGGCGGCTACGCTGAATGCCGCCGGCAGATGCGCCCAACCGACCCTGTAAAAGACATGGGCGAAGTAGTAGACGACCTGGACAAAATGTGCGATACTGCGCATGCCAATGCTGCCTATCCTTTCAATGTAGCCGCTGCTTTTGGTTATGGGTGGGATGATCTGGCCAACTACAATGCGCCTGATTTTACCGCGGCTGCACAGCGCTATTCAACCCCCGCAAGAAAAGTAATAGTATCCAATGAAATTGATTTCTTTGAAGATATTGCGCAAACCTATCCGCGGTTGCCTGTAGAACAGCTGAGTTATGGCAACGAGTGGGATACCTATTGCGCTTCTATGAATGAAACCACCGCCAGGGTAAGAAGGGCCATGGAACAGTTGCGCACGGCAGAAGCCCTGGCGGCCATAGCGGCTATCAAAGGCAATGATCTAACACCGCTTTTACAACAAAGCAGGGAACAGGCCTGGGAAGCCCTTGGTCTTTACTGGGAGCACGACTGGACCGCAGACGGGCCCGTATCACAAAAAGACCGCGCCAACTGGCAGATAAAATTGCAGGAACAGGTAAGCGCCTACGCAGACAGCCTGCAGCAAATGGCCGGCAGGGCAATTGCTGCAAAGATCATAACGGGAAAACATAAGCGCTTTTATGTTTTCAATGCCTTGAGCTGGCCGCGTTCCGGCATGGTGCAAGTGGCCGTAGACGATAAAGAAACTGCAGATAATGCGAGGGTGCTTGACCTTTCTACCGGCCGCGAAGTGGTAAGCCAATTGATCCTGCGCGGAGGAAAGCACTTTGTTCAGCTACAGGTACAGGATATTCCATCGTTAGGGTATAAAATCTTTGAATGGCAACCGGGCAATAAGCGCCATTCATTGCCGGGCATTTCGGTTGATAATGGCGTGATCAAAACAAAGTACTACCGTTTGCGCGTTAGTCCGGCAGGGGTTATTACCGAATGGTATGATAGCCTGGCCAATAGCCGGCCGCTGGTTAAGTTAACAGAAGGCCGGTATATCAACGATTTTGGCAGCAAGGATCCGGGCAATGGCAGTTTAACGGTTGAAAACAACGGACCGCTTTCTATTACGCTGAAAGCGGTATCCAATGATCCGTTGCCACATGCCTCTTATATAACGCTATTTGCCAACAGCCCCCGGATAGTGATTGAAGACAGTATATTGGCCAACTTCAGCAAGTTGTCTACCTGGGCTTTTTCTTTTGATTTAACCAACCCTACCACGCACCATGAAGAGCTGGGTGCATTGTTAACTGCCAAAAAAGAAACAAGGGGTGGTCATTATGCTGCCCAGAATGCGCGGTACGACTGGCAAACGTTTAATCATTTTGCAGACCTGAGCGAAGCCAATTATGGTATCAGCATTTCAAATACAGACTGCAGTTTTTTTAAGCTGGGTAATAGTACGCCGGATTCTCTGTGGGAAACAACTGCACAATTAAATGCTCTGGCTGGCGGACAAACAGATCCTTATACGGGGCTGAGCAAAAACAAAAAAGACACGGTGATGATGGGCATTTACCGGCAGAATGGCGCCAGCAGCTTTCGGTATCATTTTGCGCTGCAAGCACACAATGCGCCGTATGACCCGATAACCGCAATGAAGTTTGCACTGGATGATCAAAATCCGCTGATAGCAGTTCCTGTCACTGGCCAACAGGTGAAAGACAGCGCCACTTCCTTCTCTTTGCTGCAGGTAAATGATACGGCCTGCATTGTATGGAGCATAAAACCCGCTGAAGAAGGCATTGCGGGGGGATTGATAGCACGCATTTGGAATTTTGGCCAGCAACCCGTTAAAACATGGCTGCAAATGCCCACGAAATTGCAAAGGGCTAATGAAACTACCCACCTGGAAATAAATATTAAAAAACTAACGCCCATGGACAACCGCTTACCGGTACAGCTGGGCGGATTACAAATGCAGAGCTTCCGGCTTCAGCCGCGCCTGACCAGCACTAAAGGTCTTGCTGCAAGATGATTTGGGCCCACGCGGATCATTTGCTGATGCTGTCATTGATTTTTTTGGCGGCCAGTCGCAGCCGACTGATAATTTTTTCTTTTACCTTATCGCGCAACCTGCTCTCCGGCAGAAACACGCTCAACCCTGCCACTACCTGGCCGTCTCGCTGAATGGGCACGGCAAAGCCACAAATATGTTTTTCTGAAACGGTTTGTACCAGTTGATCTTTTTGAATTTTCCTGATGGCTTTTTCAAGCGCGGCACGGGTTTGCACACCCGGCCATATGTTCTCGGCCGGCAATCCTACCGCCGCTACCAGGTTGTCCAGCTCCTTGGGGGTTAAGAATGAAATCAGCAGGCGTCCGGTAGAAGTAGCATACACGTCTGCTTCTGTTTTTGCGCGCACCTGCAAATCCTGGTCTGATTGCACCGAATGCAGCATCAATCGTTTATTGTTCTTCAGCACGGCTATCAGGCAGGTTTCATTGAGCGAGTGCGTAAGCGCTTCCATAAAGGGGCCTGCCGCCATGATGAGATCATGGTTATAAGAAAGATTACCCGTAAGCGTGTAGGTACCGGGGCCCAATATATAGCCCGCCTTCCTGCTTACATTTTCAAGATAATTACGCGCCACCAGCGTTTTTACAATATTGGCACAGGTGGGCTGGCTGATCTTGAGGTGCGCAGCAATATGCATAAGCTGCACAGGCTCCTTTCCATGTGTGGCTACAAACTCAAGAATATCAATGGCTCTTTCTATAACCTGTATCATATTATCTGCATTGGCTGAATTGGCCGCAAAATAATTCAATTAAGATGAATTCAACATCATTGAATTAAAAGTTTTTTTAAATACATCTCCCTGTACCCACCTCTAAGCACTTCCCCGGCTGCTACCTCTCGGAAAATGATTCCAGGATTTTTTTTTGAAAAAAAATGAAATTCTGGAAAAACCTCTTAATTTTATATTGATTAATAATTATTCAATATTATTGAATTATAAAAACGATTGTTTATGAGAACACAAACCGGACATTGTGTATTGTCCTGCCTGCTCTTCCTTTTGTTTGCACCCTGCGTGCTGCTGGCCCAAACAGTAATAAAAGGAAAAGTAACGGGTGAAAACGCGCAACCCCTTGCAGGCGTTACCATCACAG
>DATJGC010000199.1:0-4009 GCA_035495345.1 Chitinophagaceae bacterium
AAAGAGAAGGTAAATAAATAGCCGGGACCGCATAATCAAAAATAATTCAATTTCAAATGGGCGCAGTGGCCGTTATTAAGGCCAGGCAGGGTGATGATGGTAAAAGGGTTCGGGAAATAATTGCAGCACCATTGGGGCTGCCGGCCAGAAAATTTGAGGCTAACTAACTGTTATGGATAAGTGCTTTTGTTCTAACCAGCGCAACGTTGGCCGGCGTTCAACTTATCGCTTATTTACAATGGTACCGGCGCCAGCATCTTGTTATTCCATGCTATCCATTGTTGCTGTAGCTTTTTAAAGATGGCCGGGTGCTGTTCTTTTATATCTTTTTTCTCCTGTTCATCGGCTGACAGGTCAAACAGGTATTCGCCCTGTTCATCTTTCAGGTATTTCCACTGGCCCTCCCTGATGGCCTGCTGGTGTGCACGCTGGTTGGCGGCGCGCCAGTAAAAAGTGCGTGGAATTTCTTTTTGCTTGCCGGTTAAAAGTGGCAAAAGGTTGATGCCATCTAACGGAAAGTTGGCAGGTGGCGGTACGGCGGCCGCGGCGAGAATGGTGGCCGTCCAGTCCATGGTTATCACTGGTTGCGCAGCGCTGCTACCGGCTTTGATCTTGCCCGGCCAGCGTACAAAAGCAGGTACTTTTATGCCGCCTTCATGCAAGGTATTTTTTGAGCCGGCATAGGGCGCATTGTTTGAGTAGGGTATTTCTCCGCCATTGTCGTTGGTGAAGATGATGAGGGTATTTTTTGCCAGACCCTGTTGGTCTAAGGTCTTTAATACTACGTCAATGCCATCGTCTAAACTTTTCATCATGGCCGCATAGGTAGCGGGGGAGCCGCCCTTACGATAGTCTGCCGTATCTGCATAAGGCTTATCGCCCGGCGCCTGCCATGGCCAGTGCGGTGCGTTATAAGTAAGCACTAAAAAAAAAGGCTTTGTGTGAGCCTGCTGAAGAAAAGCGGTGGCTTGTTGGGTGAAGAGCTCTGTGAGATAACCCTTGCGGTACACCAGTGAGTCCATCTCATAGAGATCATAGTGACGCACATCATTTTTATGGGCAATATAATCAGCCGCACCACTGTGAAAGCCAAAGAAATAGTTGAACCCATTCTTTGTTGGACTGTTTTCCGGCAACCAGCCCAGATGCCATTTGCCTATCAAGGCGGTTTGGTACCCGGCAGTTTGCAGTAAGCTGGCCACGGAAGGATATTGTGCAGTGAGACCATAGGCGCTGTCACGTCTACGCGGTATCAGCGGTTCCATCAATCCAACTGGTGTACGTTGCGGATAACGGCCTGTAAAAAAAGCGGTTCGGGTAGGTGTACACAAGGCAGCGGCCGCATAGGCATTGGTAAACTTCATACCCTGTGCGGCAAGGCTGTCCAGGTGCGGGGTACTGTATGCTTTTTGCCCATAGCAGCTAAGGTCTGCATAGCCCATATCATCACTCATAATGTAGATGATATTAGGGCGCTGTGCTTTGGCAAAGACAGAGCACAAGAGGCTGGCGATAAACAATATTTTTTTCATGATGCTTTTCTTACTGTAGCTGGAATAAGGTTGCGGACATTTATTGATAGTGATAGCGGATTTTACAAGCATTTATGCAGAAGCCGTTGGCGAAGGATAATTAAAAAGCTTTTCGCCTTCCAGCAATAGTTTGCGCCGGCGGATAAACTGGAAATGCAGTTTCACCTGTCCGCCTGCCAATAATTCAAAACGTGCTTCGGTATCATTTACACCACCGGTGAATGTATTGTTGCCGGCGTATCCCAACCCGCCCCAGATTTGTCCATTGGTTTTATAAAACAGCAGGTCATTGTTGCGATAAAATTCCATCATAGAACCATCACTCATTTTGTAAACACCGCTAACGCTGTTGAACACGGATGCAGCAGGAAGGTATTCCTTTTGCAAAAGCAGGTCAAACTGAATATGGTATTCATTCTCGCCGCGTTTTTCTACGGGCAATATTCTTGCAGCTGCCAGGGGAGATTTTGTACTGGGGTCTTCTGCCAGGTAGGGATCTCCCTGCAGGTAAATTTGTGTAATCAGATCCTGCTGACCCGCTGCGGCCACGCGCATATGAATATGCGCGGGCCTCATTACCTGTGGTGTTTTGGGGTCTGTTGGATAAGGAATGGGAATGGTGGTAGTAAATTGATAGTCTCCGCGCGCAGAAGTTTTTTGCGCAGCACGGTATCGGTATTCGTTAGAAAGGTTATCATAAAGGCCGTCCTGTTCACACTGCCATATCTCCAGCAGGCAGTTGGGCAATCTTGTTCTTCCGTCTTTGTACACCGTGCCTGAAAGGTGCAGTATTTTGCCGCTAAACCCGGGCGGGTTAAGATTTGTCCTGAATGGTGCGCCCGGGCGGTAAAACGGGCCAAGGATATCCGTGGTAGTGGGCGAATCACCTACAAACTGACCATTGCGCCAGCTGATTTGTCCGCAGGCACTGATGCCGAATGCCAGCAGTGTACTGTCTTTTAAGAATTTTCTCCGAAGCATATTGGTTCAATTATAAATGGGCGATGGCTAATGCAAACAAATTTGATCCTGCTTATCGCTTCATATTCACACTATGGATGATTTGCGGCCACAAAGCCCCGGAGCAATTGCGCAAACAGGGCAGCGTTCTGGTAGATAGCAGTGTGCTCACCCGGCAGGCTGGCTGCCGTGGCATGAGAAAATTCTTTTACCAGTAATTCATCCGTAATTCTATTGGCGTCAATGGTAGCGGTGCCGGTTACTACCAAAACCGGTTTTTTGTAGGCCTTTACCTGTTGCACATTTACTTTATAGTTGGCTACGGCTGACAGGCCCCTCAATGCGTCTTTCTGCTGTACCCATTTTGGCCACATGGGGTGTTTGGTAATATCAATGCTATCACAATTCATGATCTTACACCGGAAGGCCTTTAGCATTTCCTCCGTTATAATAGTGGAAGGCGTAAAGTTCCTCGTCAGCTCGTCGATACCTTTCATCTGCGCTGTGTATACCCCCCTTATCACTGCTAAATTGTACAAAGGCGCTTCCACCAACAGCAATAGCGCCACCCGTGTGGGGTAATGCATGGCCAGATCAAAGCCAATCACTCCGCCCAGGGAATGACCTGCTACTATTAAGGGTGTTGTAATGTGTAACGAATCCAGTGTGGCTACAATGGCTGCTGTCTCTGTAGCTATACTGTAGTCGCCTGGCAGTTGTTTGCCTTCTATGGCGTACTGCGTATTAAATTGTTGCATACGGATAACAGTAAATGAATCCGAGAGCAGCCTGGCATGCGCATCAAAAGAATTCATGTTAAAATTGCCGCCGTTTAGCAACAGCAAGGGCCTGCCATGACCTTCTACCAATACCTGTTTGGTGCGCGGCTGGGCATTCGCTGCCATTGCTACTAAGCCACTTAAAATAAAGATGCCGGCAATTTTTTTCATTGTAATGTTATTAATGGTTGTTTCAGCGGTAAGCAAAAGAATCTGTGAATTATTCTTTTAAAAAAATCGGTGCCTCTAACAATACTAAACGCGACAAAAAATTCCGTTTGTAATATGTTCTGCGGCAGCGCCCTTTCTTTCTATTTCAAGTTATTCAATGCCTTGATGCAAATACGCATGATTTATTACCTGCTGCCAATGCTTTATTGTGTGGCGGTAATCTACCGGTAGACGGTTCAGTTAGCATTCAACAATATCCTTGAATCTACAGAAGCTTCTTTTGGGGTTCAATGCTGAAAAATTGTATCTTTCTGCCCCAAGAAAACATTCAAAGGCTTAGCGTTGCAGCTAGGGATGGCGGAAGATCATGAAAATAACTTACATGCGCTGTACTCTATAGCGATTCATTAAACACACTCAATCACTGAAATAAAAACTTCATCAATGAAAAAAGTAACCGGTATCGGCGGTATTTTCTTTAAGTGCAAGGATCCAAAAGCCGTTAATGAATGGTACAAGACGCATCTCGGTTTTGATACCAGTGCCTATGGCACCAGCTTTGAATGG
>DATJGC010000200.1:0-12678 GCA_035495345.1 Chitinophagaceae bacterium
AAGAACATCACAAAAAAAAACGCTTTTACTTTTGGCAGTGTTTGGCAGCATTTTGATTGCTGCACAAGGACAGACATCCGATAGATTGGAACCTGCCGGCGTCAGTTCGAAAGTAACGATACTGGTACAATTTGACGTCAAGCCAACCACCTTACAACCCTTCAAACAGGCACAGAAAGAAAACGTGCGAAACTCAAAAACGGAACCCGGCAATGACTTTATGACGCTTCTCGAAGGGGAAGCAGATCACAGCCAGCTCTTTCTTTACGAAGGCTGGAAAGACACAACTGCACTTCAACACCATTTTGCAATGCCATATACCAAAAAGGTATTGAACATGACAAAGGCAGCATTGGTACAACCATATAAACTTCGCTTTCTAACCAACGCCTTGCCGGTGTCTGCAGCTGGAACAAACGTTCCAACAGACACAGATAAGATCTTACTTGTTGTTTTCGATCTGAAGACCGGGACTAACAAAGAATTTATCCAGGCATTTACAACTGCTGCGGCGAGAAGCCGGACTGAAGAAGGTTGCATCAGCTACCATCTTTTTTCCGACAAAGATGATCCCGATACATACGTGTTAATAGAAAGATGGCATTCCGCTAAAGACTTTGAAAGTCATCTGCAAAAGCCGTACATAAAAACTTTATTCTCACAAATTAAGGAGCTGCTTCGGCTCCCGGTGGAAAATTCCATGACATTTCTGAAAGATGTGTCACGTTAGTTTCGCTGTACAAAAAAGAGAAAATGACACTTACCATAGAATACGAAAAACGAAACTGATAACTATGCAACCGCTAAACAACAAAGTAGTTCTCATTACGGGCGGGTCCACGGGCATTGGCCTGGCAACCGCCAAAGCATTTTTGGATAATGGGGCAAAAGTGATGATTGCCGCTCGTCGTAAAGAGGAAGGAGGAAAAGCCTTAGACAGCCTTCGTCAAATAAGCAGGGATGTACATTTTATACAAGCAGACGTATCAAAGAATGGAGACGTGGAACAACTTGTCAGCGAGACGGTCCACCGGTTTGGCCAGCTCGACATCGCATTTAACAATGCCGGTATTGAAGGAAAGTTTCTACCCGTGGATGAATTGAGTGAGGCCGATTTTGAACAGGTGTTTGACATCAATGTAAAAGGTCTGTGGCTCTGTTGCAAGTACGAGATAGCGCAGTTTAAAAGGCAGGGAACAGGAGGCGTAATCGTCAATACTTCATCGTGGTTAGCCCGTGGTGCTTTTCCAGGTTCGTGCCTGTACTCGGCAAGCAAGGCAGCGCTTGATGGATTGGTAAGAGTGCTGGCTGTTGAAGGCGGGCCGCTCGGCATCCGTGCCAACAACATTCAGCCTGGCTATATTCAAACGCCCATGCTTGACCGCTTTTTTCCTAACGATGATGACGATACGCAAAAAGCTCCGCTGAAAAAACATGCGCCCATGGGCCGGTTCTGCCAGCCGGAAGAAGTAGCGGAGGCTGTTGTTTGGCTGAGCAGTCCATCCGCCTCTTTTATTACCGGCGAAAGCATTTTGGTTGACGGCGGGCTATCTATTGCAGGCCAACGCTTATAAAGGACAACAACTCTTTGTATCAAATTATTCTAAAAGTTTTTAAAGTGAGATTAATAAAAATGTACAAACGGAATATTACACGGCCAATGTTTCGTCGCTACGGTTAAAAAACGCACCGGCCATTAAACTGATCAATTTTAAAGCCCGGTTTACTGATGATCTGATCTATGATGGCATTATGTCTTTAGACTGGATGGGCAAAGTATTTACAATGGACTTTAAAAATGCCTTTATGATCGTGAACTAACATCCCGCAAGAAACAGAATGCATACATGCAGGCAGGATGATTAAAAAAAGTACAATAGCTTTATTTTCCACATTCTTCTTCGCAAGTTTCAGATTGCCCGGCTTCATTTTACCGGGTAGCTTGCAGCTTCCTATTTAATGGCTTTGCTTTCCATTAAAGGTGGCAAATGAAAATACCCACTTATGAACCGAAGAACTTTGTTGAAGTACACAGGGCTGTCTATTCCGACGGCATTTCTTTCTCCACTGCTAAGAGCACAAAGACAAGAACCCGCTGAACAAAAAAATAAAGAAATGAAAATCCAACGCTTATCCTGGGCCGGACTGAAAATAGAATTGGACGGAACTACTTTGTACATAGATGCCATTTATGGCGATGCAGCGAAAGACATTCCATTGCTGCCAAAGACGAAAGCCGTACATGCCCTCATCACTCATCACCATAGTGACCATTTTGACCCGGCCGCATTAAAAACCGTATTTGGGGAAAGTAGCACCCTGTATTGCCACGATTCCGTATTGCCCTGGATTGATGCAAGGAATTTTAAAATCCAGCCTTTACACCTATACCAGCCCGTTGACGTATCCAAATGGAAAGGTGACCTAGTTGCTATTCCGGTACCCGCCGTGGATGGCTTTGGTCATCCGCAAGTTTCATGGATTGTGCAGGGAGGTGGCAAAAAAATTATTCACTGTGGCGATACCCTGTGGCATGGCTACTGGCAGGATATTGCACGGGCTTATGGGCCATTCGATGTAGCCTTCATGCCCATCAATGCTGCCCGCATTAATCAAGGTGTGGTAAAGGATACAGGCATCGCTTGCGTGATGAATCCTGAACAGGCGGTTGTGGCTTCACAACTGTTGCAGGCAAAGCGGGTATGTCCTATTCACTATGGCCGTCCTGGCGCAACTTATTTTGAAACACCGGATCCGGAAGGACAATTTATAAAATCGGCTAAGGAAAGAAAAGCGGACTACATTATCCTCAAAGAAGGTGATGTGTTGCCCTGGTAATAAATACACGGGAATTTATCCTGAACGAAGCGTAGAGCATATTGTCAATTCATCCACAATCCGATTTATAAGTCGCTTCAAAGGAGTCGCTTTAAAAATTAACATAAGACAAACAGTAAAGCAAGTTTCGGATTGCGGTGCAAAGGAAGAGAAAAGAATTTTGCGGTTCAATTCATCATTCATGAAGCACATTTTCAGCACCCTGTTTTTTTTATCCGGGTCTATTTCATTATTCTCACAATCCATTTTCGCACCTTCCACGTACCACAATAAGTTGCGGATTCGGGCCGTTAGGGCAAAGGGTAAAATTCATATTAATGGCAAGGTGAACGAGCCGGACTGGGAGGCTTGCCAAACGGCTACTCAATTTCTCCAATCTTATCCGTCACAAAGAAGTGCTGCCTCCTTTGAAACAAAAGTAAAAGTCTTGTTTGATGAACAATATCTCTATATAGGGGCAGTGTGCAGCAATACCGGTAATACAATTTTGGTTGAAGACCTGCGGCGTGATTTTCGTTATGACAATAACGAGCTGTTTGGCGTGTTTATAGAACCTTTTCAGAATGTTCAAAATCCTGTGTACTCGTTTTTAGTTACACCTTATGGAACGCAACGGGATTTGCTTATTTATGATGATCGTATTTATGACTTAAAATGGGATGCGCTGTGGCTTGCAAAATCAACCATAACCGATACTGCCTGGAGTACGGAAATAGCGATTCCCTGGTCCACCCTTCGTTACCCTGCAGACTCAACCACCTGGAGCATCAACTTTAACCGGAACATCCGTTCAAAAAATGAGTTCACGGGATGGTCGCCCTGGCCCATAGCTTACAGCGTTGGCCGTATGGCTTATGCCGGCTTACTGACCGACGTGCATCCGCCAAAAAGCGGCAACAACGTTCGTTTACAACCCTATTTTTTGACGAATGCTACTAAGCAGACTGATACAAAATGGTGGGCAAAACCGCAGGCCGGCGGTGAAGTAAAATGGCTGGCCAATTCCTCAACATCCATTGAAGCTACTGTCAACACTGACTTTGCCCAGGCCGATGTGGACAGGCAGGTAATTAACCTGAATCGCTCCTCAGTTTTCTTACCGGAAAGACGGCAGTTCTTTTTAGAGAATGCTAATCTTTTCGCCGTAGGACAAGACGAAATCATTCAACCTTTTTTCAGTCGTACGATTGGACTGGACAACTATGGCAATCCCTTACGCATTAACGGCGGCGGCCGCATCATACATCAAACGGGTAAAAGGGCTATCGGTGCGTTGGTGATGAACCAGTTGGACAAGGACACGACAACGCAAACATGGTTTGGCCTGCTTAGGGCTCAGGAAAACCTGGGAGCGAAAGCCCGCATTGGGTGCATGTTCAATTACCGGCACGACCAGTTAGACGGCAACACCAATACTGTTTTTTCAGCCGACGGATTCTGGCAGGTGACGGAACCCCTTTTTATCCGCCCCATGCTATCCTACTCTATGAACACAAACGGAAAGAATCGCGGAGCTGCCTTTTTTAATGAACTGGCATTTGTAAAAAACAAATATGCCCTGCGCTGGTTTCAAACTGTTGTAACAAAAGATTATTTGCCCAAAACGGGCTTTGTATCACGCAATAATTTTATCAATACAAGGCCTTCGCTTACACTGAACCTGCCTGTAAAATGGCTGGGCAACCGGCTGCGGTTTTTAGGCCCTTCCATGCTTGCCGATATTTTTCATGAGGCATCTACCAAAAACCTGCAGGAAATTAATTTGAACATTACACCCCTGCAAGGAACGCTGGCGTCCGGCGCTTCTTTTTGGGCAGCGGTGTTACCTACCTGGCAGCGTCTTTCTGCGCCGTTTAACCCTGTGCCGGGAGTTATCATCCCGGAGGGCGACTACCACTATGCCTACTACAATGTCGGCTTTTCCAGCAATCAAAGTGCGCCGCTAAGTTTCAATATTGAAGCATCAGCAGGTGGTTATTACAATGTTCACCTCAGCCGCTATACTATCGGGGGGCGCTGCCGGCCCATTCCACAGATTTCCTTTGTTTTAACTTATTTCGTCAACCGCTTTACACAATTAAAAACAAATCAAACGGCAGTTGTCACGCACCTGGTAGCACCGGAGGCAAGAATTTCTTTTACTCCTAAAATTCAACTCACCGGTTTTTACCAATACAACACAGTGACCAATTTAGGAGGACTGAATGCTCGTTTTGCGTGGGAATACCAGCCACTCTCATTCGTTTACCTTGTGTTTAATAACGTCAGAACGCTTGATGAGAAACCTGGCATTTCACGAATAAATGACGCAGCCGCTATCTTAAAAATCTCTTACATAAAACAACTTTAACTATGGATGTATTATTGGTTATTGATGCACAAAACGAATTTTCAGCAAAAGGTAAACGGCCTTTAACAGGCCATGAAGAAGCGCTGCAGGCTATAAAAAAAATTGTCGCCTTGTACCGTCAGTCGGGCAAGCCAATAGCCTGGATACGCCACCACAACCTGCCACATGAATCGCCGGCCTTCATTCCCGGAAGTTGGGGTGCAGAATTTAGTCCGGGTATGGGCCCGCTTGAAAATTCTCCTATCGAAAAAGAATTTCAAAAAAACGTTTATGGCGCGTTCACAGGCACAAACATCAAGGACTGGCTTCAGCACCTGAAGCCAAAAGGCATATTGATTGTTGGCTACTTTACGCATGGTTGCGTATCCACCACTGCCCGGGAAGCCATCATGGCCCAATACGATGTTTCGCTGGATACGGAAGCCACAGCCTCCTGGGACATTCAGCACCACTTGTTAGGGTTTTTACCGGCCGCAGAAACAAAACGGTCGGCCTTACTACAGTTGGCAAGTATGGGCGCTGCTCTGGTGAAACATTAATTTGATTTATAGAGGAAGGGTTCATGAGAAAATCATACGATAAACATATTTACACCCTATTGGTGGTGGTGGCCATGAGCCTTGTGAAATGTTTTGTTGGGCTATTGCGTAACTATAATTTTGGCGCCGCTTGGGGGCTGGAAACTAATGAGGGCTGGGAGCGTCATGATGTCGGTAGCTTATTGTGTTGCATTTGTCATTATACCCATAGCCAGGCGATGCACCGATAACCTTTATCGTAAGCTCTGATGCTTTGAATTCAATGCTAATAAATAACCAGAATAATGAAATTAAAATTGACAGAACGGATTCGTATAAAAAAAGAAGAGCCAAAAGTTTACGAGGCGATGTTTTTTGCTGAAAAGCAAATTGCCGGTTTTGGACTGGATAAAAAACTGGTAGAACTTGTAAAGATTAGAGCTTCTCAACTTAATGGCTGCGGCTATTGTCTGGACAAGCATTGCCGTGATGCACGGGAATCAGGCGAAACCGAACAGCGCTTACATACTCTGGCCGCCTGGCGTGAAACACCCTTTTTTACAGAACAGGAACAAGCTGCCTTGCAGTTGACTGAGGAAGTAACCTACATTTCAAAAGAAGGCGTAAAAGCTGAAACATATCACAGTGTAGTGGCGCTGTTTGGTGAGCAAGGATTTGCGCAGCTGTTGTTTCTTATTCTTACGATTAATAATTGGAATCGTATTGCCATTGCAACGCACATGATGCTTGAAGTAACGGTAAGCCAGGAGTGACAACACCAACATCTGAAAGAGACCGCTTTTATCACCTCAATTACAACCATGCAAATTCAAACATTAAATGAAGTGTACGGTAGGCAAGCCAGCAACCGAATTAAAGAGACTAACAAACGTGGCCTGGCTGGTGCGATCGCGTGTTTAGAAACTTTTTACCATGCCTTCAATAACCAAGACCTTACCCTCTTTACAGGCGTTTGGCTAAACAATGCTTTCATCCAGCTAAATAATCCGCTAGGCGGTATGGTAAGAGGTATTGGGCCTATTTTAACATTGTATGAAAAGATTTTTAGCGGGCAATCCAAAGTTTGGGTTGAATTTGCGGACATCGTCTGCTATGCCACGGATGAAACGGTGACCTTTGCCGGCAAAGAAACAGGACAATTTCAGAGGGGCAGAGAGGTTATTTCCTTACACATCCGTACCAGCCGCTTTTTTGTCTTTTCAAAAACGCAGCAACAATGGTTTCAGGTTCATCATCACGGCTCTATTGATGACCCCGAACTACTTGAACGCTACCAAAACGCTGTGCTAAACGTTTGAATAAATGGCATGAATAAAAAATTCAAACTGTATCAAAGTGATTTGTTCAAGCAAACAATGTTCCACGGGAATCCACCTGGCGTGGTGCTTAATGCCAATGGATTAACTGCCTCTCAGATGCAACAGATAGCAACGGAATTGAATTGAAGAACCAAATCGTTAGTCATTCATTGGCTGTTTTGTATTTAACGGAGTTCAAGGCGGAGCAATAAATCGAAAAGGTGCGGTAGCCGTGGAGGTTTTGGTAAACAGCGGCGAACCGAAGGAGATACAAATCAAAGGCTTTGCTGTATCTGTTTTTAAAACCACTACTGAAATCCCTTTCCGGATATACTGAATTGAAACAGCAAGACGATGAACAACATTATAATAAAGGAGATCACCTCTGACAGCAATGAAAAATACAGGGCTTTTTTCACTGAAGGGTTGATCAATGATGAGACGAGCTTTCGCATTTCACCGGCAGATGAAAGAAATGCTTCCTTCCCAACAGCGGATAGGCCAGATAATTTCACCCTAGGAGCTTATGCAAAAAACAACCTTGCCGGGGTGGTCAGCTTTATGCGTGAAGGTGCCAACAGGGAAAAACTTCGGCATAAAGGGCTTCTGTTCCGGATGTACGTGTCGCCTGCTTACCGCCGGTTACACATAGGAAGACATTTGGTGTCGGAGGTAATTCAACGTGCAAAAGTTCTTAGCGGTATGGAACAAATAAACCTAACAGTAATTGCGGCAAACGAGCCCGCTAAAAACCTATATACGCAAATCGGTTTTACTGTTTTCAGTGTTGAAAAAAATGCGATTAAATATAAAGGCCAATATTTTGATGAAGAGCAAATGGTTTTATTCCTGCAAGGTAAAAATCAAGCAAAATGAACTTAAAATAGCTGTTCATGATTGCCTTTTTTGGAAGATCGCAAGAATCAGATTGCTGATGATAATGCTTTTAACGAAATTTGTTAACAGAATGGTTAGACAACGTGAAATGATACATCATGACACAAAAGTTCCTCAATTTCCAACGCATTGAAAAAGCAATCTCCTTTCTGCAGGATAACTTCCGGGAACAACCAAACCTGGATTACCTGGCAGCGAAAGTGAATGTGAGTCCTTTTCATTTTCAACGGCTTTTTGTGGATTGGGTGGGCCTTAGTCCAAAAAAGTTTCTTCAATACCTCACACTCGACTACCTGCGAAGCAAGATCCAGCAAACCCAAAACATGATGGATGCCGCCGACCTGGTAGGCTTGTCAGGACAGTCTCGCGTGTACGACCTGTTTGTCAGCATTGACGGCGTTACGCCGCAACAATTCAAATCGGCCGGTGAAGGCATGGTCATACGATACGGCTATCACCCTACGCTTTACGGCATGTGTTTTATTGCCGTTGCGGAGAGAGGCATTTGCCGGCTGCATTTTATTGATGAACAAGTAAAGCGAAATGAGTTCGAAAGCTTTTCGCAACAATGGCATTCTGCTACATTGAAACATGACCCCGAATATACAAAGGGCTTCGTTCATCGCATGTTTGACAAAAACGCCCAACCGGATGAACCTCTCAGGTTATTTATGAAGGGAACCAATTTCCAATTAAAAGTATGGGAAGGTTTATTACAGATACCATATGGCAGCGTAGCCAGTTTCGGACAGTTCGCAAAAATGATTGGTGAACCGGGAAGTATTCGGTCGGTGGCTTCGGCAGTGGGTAAAAACCCCCTTCCGTTTTTGATTCCCTGTCACCGCATTATTACACAACATGGACACATGGGAAATTACCAGGGAGGGCGGGTACGCAAGCGGCTGATGCTGGGTAACGAAATGGCAAATGCAGATGAGTAAGTGAAGAATTAAAAAGTTTTTTCGCTCGGGAAATAATACCGTTGTAACAGGACTCTCTTATTACTTTTCATAACACTCCTCCTAAGACGATGCTGCCACCTATCGATTGGATAGTCATCCTCACATGAAATCGGCAAGTCCAACTTTTAATCATTCATTCAACCGAGAAATTCGCTTAAAGTGAAAATTTGAGTGCAGGCCGACGGCACTAATTTCGTAAATTCATTAGGATAAGTTACTCTGGGTAAAAATTGTAGGCAAAGGCACTGTCCTGACATATTACAAAACCGAGCTGTGTTACTTTGACCAGTTTAACAATCTTGCGGTCTTTCGGCAAAGTCTTATTTGGCTTTTGATTTGAATAATAAAGGACGCCATTGTCCGGGGCTATTTATCCGGCCCATAGCCTCCCATAAAGAAAAGCCCCCCAACACAGAAGAATTGATATGGTTTTGTACATACACTGCTGTGTTATATCCAAAAGCGATCTTGCCTCAACCCTGCCGGGATTTGGGGAAAAGCCCTTTGCAACTCAAGGCTTAAATTACCCAACATCTAAAGCTGTTGGAAAATTCTACGAGTACCCAGCGATTTAAAACCTGGCCTGGGGCTGTATAGACATTTTTTTGAAGCAGAAACGTTTTTAAGTTTCATTGTTTTAAACATTATAGAACTAACAATACAATAGCTATCTGCAAAAATTATGGCACACAGAGGACGATATAAAATCAAAGAACTGTGTAAATATTAGAGAGGTGCTATTTTGAATCATCAACAAATTCTAAAATATCTGCGGGCTGGCAGTTCAAGGCTTTGCATATAGCTTCTAACGTACTAAAGCGAATGGCTTTGGCTTTTCCTGTTTTTAAAATAGATAGATTAGATAGCGTTAGTTCTACTTTTTCTGATAGTTCATTAAGCGACATCTTTCGCTTTGCCATCATCACATCTAAGTTTACCACAATTGACATAGGTTATACAGTTAAATCATTTTCGTTTTGGATCTCAACCCCTTTTTTAAAAATAGTTGCAATAATATAGATTATTGCTCCCATTAAAATAAAGGCTTGGCTGTCCCCCCAAAATTGGTTTACATTGTCGTGAACAAAACCGTGATACACTAAATTTTTGGTCAACTCCCTGGCAACGTAACTCAACAACCCAATTAACAGAGTGTAGTAACTAATTTGTGAAATTTGCCTTGCAACAAAATTGTTGAATGGTTTCGACAGGTTCATTTTGTGCATTAGATTAATAACTATGTAAAACAGGCAGGCTTTTAAAATAGAAATGATTAGAATAAAGTTGTAGATGCCAAAAAAAGCCAATCTACTGTTTCTATACATTTCAGTTAAGTCTAACTTTTGATAAAGATTTTGGACAAATTCAGGCTTATACAAACTGAAAAAGAAGTTTACTATTAAGCCTACTGCTTCAATAGACAAGCCCACAAAAATGAGCCAAGCCAGAACATATAAGCTCCAAAATATAAAGTTGTTGGTTTTTGACATAATTGCTGAAATTTAAAAAGATGACGCAAAGATAATAATTATTTATTGATAAGCAATAAATATTATGTCTTATTCAAAAAGTCTTTTCGATTTAGTAAATCAATGGTTCTCTAATAATATAGGTTACGGCTAAGGGTATTCCTACTTCAGGTTGGCTGACTCCAACCGTAATGAATGATAAGACCCTTTTCAACAGTAACTGGCCAAAGTACATTTTACCAATGTTGGCAAGTATGAACGTGGAGAAGCAACACCGGCAGCAGATATCTTAAACCGCATTGCCAAAACCCTGGATACAACTGTAGTTGGTCGTTGGGTTACCTCGTAGCGACCAGGATGCGCTGGTCAATTGGCATTGCAAGCAACGCCGGCAGCTTGCTGCTGGGCTGGCATTTGAAAGTCGTCCCGCATGGCTGCTGTACTTGTTTAAAAATAAAGTATCGTCGGCTTAACCGATCCAAGTTTTGTAATGGTCGACCTACCGCCGCTCCTGATTGAAGATTTACCGCCGGTTGCAACAAAGTCGCGCCAGGCTGGCAGCAAACCGCATGTTGGGCGCAGTCACTCAATTTCAAATACGCCAGGTAATATGTTTCCAATTTTGTCGTACGTCGGATTTATTCGGGCTTCAGAAATTAGGATCAGGTCTCCACGCAGTAACATTTCAATTTTCAATTTTAGAATAGATGCAGCTGTCTTTCCTTAGAATTGAAAATCGATAAGACTCTACGCCAGCACGCTCCCAGTGATCATCAGTAATTCGAATGTGAAATATTATTCCACCAAATGCTTTGAGATGAGTCAGAGTAAGTTTTCTGTCTCTAATCAGGTCACCACCAAAGGATGGAAAAATTTCCGGCTTTATAATGTCGAATTTCAGTGTGTCAATAAAAACATTACGATGTTTGTAGTATATTGCTGCAATCAGAGTGTCTTTTCCGTCTGTTGCAGGCCATAACATTATTATATTACCTTGTCTTTCTACAGTTCCTTGAGTAACCCGTAAACCGATCGAGTCGAACTTTTTGTCGATCGAAAATCCTAAACCGCTTTGAAATCCCGCGCGGATATTGCGGTTGTAGTTCTTTATTAGTAGATGTTGTGGCTGCGCCACGTTAAAGGCCAAAACTGAAACTAAAATGAGTTGAAGCCATTTCATATTATAAAGTTTGTCGAGATGTCGCCCAACATTCGAGGCTTTGTGCAGTTGGGGAATTGGTCAACTGTCTGCCCGGAACTAAAGCTAAATTTATAACAAAAAGCCGAAGTTAAGAACTACTGCACGGCAGAATCACGTCCGCCGAATATAAAGCCCGGATATCCACTGCCGATTATTGCTGCAACGTCACGCCCCAATTGCACAAAACCTTTTGTTAGCTGCCGTAATATTGGCGAGCAAGGTCGTAAAATTCAAGCCTGTCAACTTTGTCCGGAAGTCCTGAAACTTGTCCATCACCCAATTCTATAATAATCCATTCGCCATTTTTAGTCTTTGCAATGTCCATCGAAAAAAAGTTGCTTTCAATACTTTTTGCAATGTCTTTGAATATGTCAAGCGGCGGATGTTCGTCTGCAGAATATTCACCTTCTTCCCAATAGTTGTAACAGCTTAACAATTGTCCGTTTAAAAAGAATAAGCGATACTCTTGTTTTAAAGGCATCCCGCTTTTAGAATGAATTGTCAAGTCATTGAGTTCGATAAATTCTCTAATTACAAGTCCTTCATTAAGGTCTGTATTTTGTAGCTCTACAAATTTTTCAATAATAGATTTTACCATGTCTTTGTCTGTCGCCAATGGGATAAAGCAAGCTGTGGCCCAATAATGCTTTTGTGATTTTACAAAGTCTTTTATGATTAATGGCGAATTTCCGAATGGTGCAATGTTGTTAAATACCCGGTCATAGTCGACTTGCTGATTTGCAACTGTCAGCCAAATTGTTTTTGGTGTATGTCCATTGATGAATTTGTAACTGTCGGGCAAGTAATGGCAATTTTGATATTCAGTTGGTGAATTTATAAGCTCATAATTCTTTGTCAAAAGTGCGTTGTAAAGTGAAGCATATTGATTTGGCTTCAACATCCAACCTCGGTAAATTATTTTTTGCAAAGCGTCGCTGTGCTTTATCCGTCTGATTGCAAATTCAGCGTCTTTGTCTTTTGTTAAACCCTCGTAACTAAAAAGCTGTGTCGCAAAGCCATTTTGTTTTGCTGATACATATTCGGCTTCGTAATCTGTGTCTACCGATGGTTTATTTTCAAATGGGTTGTCGCAGAAAAGTATGTTCATATTCAAATCGGTCAAG
>DATJGC010000201.1:0-11721 GCA_035495345.1 Chitinophagaceae bacterium
CGGACCAACAATGATTGCGCTGGCTTTCGCTGCTATTTTAATCAGCCATATTAAGCCTTCCACTGATCTGCTCTTTCAATTGTTGAATAGTAAACTGTTGTCAACCATCGGCATCCTGTCTTATAGCATTTATGTATGGCAACAATTGTTTCTACTGGCTCCTGAAGGTTTTCCGTCCAAAACGCTGCAATGGAATACAATTCCCGTAAATCTATGCCTGGTAGCGGTGGTGAGTACTGCATCTTATTATTTGTACGAGCGATATTTTCTACGGCTCAAATCAACCTTTAAGGCCTAACAGCATTGCAACAATAAATACATAAGTCCTTGGCAAATCACCTGGTTATAAAAGACAAACAGTTAAACGGATGGGAGTATGGAATGCTACGTTCTTTTGAGAGGGCCATTGAAGAAGAAACGGGGGCGCAAACCGTGGAGTTACCTCAGTATAATATCAACAACAAATACATGTCTCATTTCGGGCATGGCATGAAGCGCGGTGTGTACAGGAAGTACTTTCCAAAACAGCCACTGGCATTAAAGGCAGATGTGGCCTGGAGTATTTTAATGGGGCCTGAAAATTATAGGCTGGATTTATTTAAGGGATGGCAGTACGGCTGCAGGAAAAAGGTGCTATACATTTATGACACCATGCCGTTCCAGTATCCTGTCATTCAAAGGTTGTTCAGTAATGATAACTGGGATCTGCTTATCACTTCTTTTAATGATGCAGCCGCAGATCTGGAACAGCTAACGGGTAGAAAATGGCATAGCCTCGAACAGGCTGCAGACCGGAATTTGTTTACACCAGTGCCGCTGCAGGAAAGACTGATTCATTTTTCATCTTATGGCAGAAGGTATCCGGCCTTGCACGAGGCAATAAAAGATTTCTGTGCGGCCAGGGGCTTGTATTATGACTATACTACGCATGATGCAAAACACCCCACGGCAGACGCAAAGGACCTCTACCAGCAGTACGCCTGGCATTTATCGCACAGCGTATTTACCTTATCCTGGCCGGTAGAACTTACCAATCCTGCGCGCGCGGGTCATCTGCACCCCATCACCTGCCGCTGGTTTGAAGCAGCAGCTGCCGGCACAGTGATACTTGGTAAGCGGCCCGCTAACGAGGCCTTTGATGAGTTGCTCGGTAACCAGTTGGTTGTGGAGATTGACCCGTTTGCAAGCAAAGAAGTACTACAGGAACAAATTGAGCATATCTGGAACAACAGGGAAAACCTCCATAACAGGGCTGCCCTTGTCAGGGAGCAGCGTCTTGCGAAATTATCATGGAACGAGCGCGTAAACAGGATTTTGTCATGGATCTAAGTATTGCTAAAGATTAATGAGGGTACAGAGAATTGCCATTGTTGTTTCGCATCCTATCCAGCATTTCTGTCCGCAGTATGCCAGCTTTGCAAAAAATCCACGCGTAGAAATAAAGGTTTTTTTTGCATCTGCATTGGGGTTTAAAAAATATGTAGACCCCAGTTTTGGGCAGGAGATTGCCTGGGACAACCTGCAGCTGGACAGATTTCCGCATGTTTTTCTGAACGGAGACCAGGTATTGCCCGCCAACAGGCAACTGGACGCGCCATCATTAGACGCTGCGTTGACAGCGTTTGCACCCGCCATAGTTATCACTTATGGCTATTTTCAGAAGCTGCAAAGAAGAGCCTACGCTTGGGCGAGAAGGAACCGTGTACCCCTTGCCTATATTTCAGACAGCGAGCGAAGACAGCACCGAAGCTGGTGGAAAGAACTTATTAAATATCCTTTTATAAAAAGATACTTTTCGGGCATTGACTATTTTTTGTCGGTGGGTGAGGCCAATGAAGCCTTCTACAAATATTATGGCGTGCCTGAAAAAAAATTGGTCAGGATGCATTTTCCGATTGATATTGAACAATATGCAGAGGCGTCGGAAAACTATTTCCTATTAAGAGATAAAATAAGACGGCAATATGGGTTTGCCGAATCGGATATTGTTTTGGCGGTGGTGGGCAAACTGGTACCATGGAAAAATCAGGGCGACATTATAGATGCTATGGGGCTATTGGAATCAAGGGGCATTCAGACGCACTTATTGATCCTGGGCTCAGGTACAATGATGAATGAATTGCAAAAGCGTGCGCTGAATTTGCAGCGTAGCAAGGTGCATTTTTGCGGGTTTGTACATCCTTCTCAACTTCCCGGATTTTATGCCGCCACTGATATTTACGTACATCCGGCATCAGCAGAACCGCATTCCATTGCTATAAGCGAGGCAATTTTTATGGGCTGCCCTGTTATATTGAGTGACAGGTGTGGCAGTTATGGCAAAGACGATGATGTGCAGGAACATCTGAATGGTCTTGTCTATCCCTTTGGAAATATAGAAGCATTGGCGCAAAAACTATATGAAATAATTACCCAGCCATTACAATTGAAATCTTTTGCAAGCTATTCAAAAACGATAGGCAGAAAATTCCAGTTGCGTGCACACCGGGAAGTATTAACAGAATTATTGCTCAGGATAAAGGACTAAGAGTGGAACAGGTACCTATGAAAGTGATGATTGTTGGCTCAGACAAAGTATATGCCATTGAAAACTTTTACGTGAAACACTTTCGTGCTTCCGGAATCTCCGTAGATCATTTTACGGCACAAGCCGCGTTTTATAACTATTATCAAAAATCGTTGTTGAACAAATTGATCTATAAGGCAGGCTTGTCAACCATTATTCGCAAGATAAACCAGTCATTTATTCAGGAGGTTCGCAAAGTGATGCCTGATGTTGTGTGGGTTTTTAAGGGCATGGAAATCTCTCCTTCCTCTTTACGTAAGGTAAAGGCAATGGGCGTAGCCCTGGCTAACTATAATCCTGACAACCCATTCATTTTTACGGGCAAAGGAAGCGGCAATAGTTTTGTCACCAGGTCTATTGACCTCTACGATCTTCATTTTACGTATAATCTGGCTGTAGAAAAAATGCTGAAAGAAAGACAAGGGTCAAAAACTGCTTTTCTTCCTTTCGGGTTTGAAATCAGCGAAGACCTTTACAATGATTGTGCACAGCAGCAAGAAATAGTAAAGGCGTGTTTCTTGGGCAACCCTGATAAACAGCGCGCCACATTCATTGAGGCGCTGGCTGAGCGGGGCATTTCAATTGATGTATATGGTAACCACTGGAACAGGTATGTGCGGCACGCATCGGTCACTATTTTTCAGCCTGTGTACGGCGATGAACTATGGCGAACGCTAAGAAAGTATCGTGTTCAATTGAACATGATGCGCGTGCATAATGAAGATTCTCACAACATGCGGACTTTTGAAGTGCCCGGTGTTGGCGGAATTATGGTGGCTCCCAGCACTCCTGAACATTTGCTGTTTTTTAAGAATGGCGTAGAAGCTTTTTTCTATCATGATGCTAATGAGTGTGCTGAAATTATTTCAAAACTACTTGCAATAGATATCCCAGCGGCGGAAAGTATTAGGCAGCATGCACGTAATGCTTCTTTGCAAAAAAAATATGAGTATAAATACCGGGCCGCGGAGGCGCTTGGCGTGCTAAAACAATTGGTGCATTACAAATGAATTACAAAATTGGAATTTTCGGTGCCGGAGCCATTGTAGAATCCAGTCATATTCCTGTATTAAAAGTATTGCCGGGCGTTACGGTGGAATGGGTATATGATCTTAATAGTAGCAGGACTGCAATGATGTCAGAAATGTTTGGTACAAATGCTTTAGCCGGCAAAGGAATTGCTGCGGCAATTGAAGACGTAGACATTTGCCTCCTTACAATACCCTATGGAGCCAGGAAGGAATATATTTCACTCTGCGCCAGCAACGAGAAAGCCCTGTACGTAGAGAAGCCATTTGCCGTTAATGAAGCTGAGCATAAAAGTGTGTGCAGTATGTTTCCAGCGTATAAGTTGGCGGTGGGTTTCCAGCGCCGATATTATCATATTGTTGAGCAACTAAAATACCTGGTGGCAAGTGGCGTATTTGGGGCGTTAACAAATATTGAGATTGTGCAGGGATATTTTTCATTGAAGGGCAGCAAAGAGTTTTTAACAAATGCGGCCCTTGCAGGTGGCGGGGTTATCATTGAAAGCGCGATACATACGTTTGACCAGGTGCTGCAAATTACAGGCGCAACATCACTTCGGGTAGATGCATTGCAGACTTTGCAAGTAAAGGGCATAGATTATGATACCACGTTTTCAACTACACTTTTTGTTGAAGGCGCACAGGTGAATGTGACCGCAGCCATCAGCACCTTAAGAAATTTTTCAAATGGACTTACTTTTCATTTTGAGAACGCCATTGTTAAATGCGGTACTTCGCCCGACAGTCAAATAAAAGTGTATAGCAAATCAGGCAAACCAATGATGTTCCATATTGAGCTATCAGACTGGCCCGGTACTGCCAGGGCCAATTCTGTAAGCGCGGCATTTTACCAATTTTGGAGTGATTTTATTCAGTCTGTAGACAGCAGGGAAGCTAACCAAACCGCTGCGGTGAACAGCCTGCTCACGTCAGTTTGGATGGAGCAGGTATACGCAAAAATCAATTGAGCGCATGAGAATCGGAATTATTGGCGGTAGTAGCCAGGTGGGCGCATCCTTGGCCCTGTATTTCAAAATGTACACTGAGCATGAGGTTGTGGCATTTGTTCGATCTTCCTATAGCCGGGTATTTTTTGATCTCTGCCAATTAGAGACCCAGGCTATCAATTTAGGTAACAATGCCTCATTGTCTGAGTCGCTGGCATCGCTAGACTTAATCATTGATTGCAGCTACCCGGCAGGGCAACTGCACAGCATCTTACCGTCAATCAGGAAAAATGTACAGGCTGTCTTAGCTGCTATGCCCGCAAAGGCGGTATTTGTTTACATGAGTAGTATCATGGCTTATGGAATGCCCGACGGGCAGGTTAAGATTGCGCATTATCGGTTGCCACGCACAGCCTATGCCTTTATAAAAAGGAGAGCAGAAAGTTACATTGAACAGGTGAGCAGAAAGTTTAACAAAACAGCCTATAGCTTCAGGTTGGGGCAAGTGCACGGATTTTTGCAATCAGTAAACGAGTCCTTTAAAGAAAAGCTGGCTGCCCATTCTACCGCATATATAACCGGTTCGCCCGATGACCTTACAAATACCATATTCATAAGTTCCCTCGGCGACGCCATTCTCAAATGCGGGAACAGGGAGCTCTCGCCTGGCGTCTACACACTGGTGTCACAACCCCAATGGACATTAAAAGAATTGTACGGGTATTATCTTTCCATGTACAATATAGACACCGATTTGGTATTTATGCCAATCTCAAAAAATGTTAAAAGAAAGTCGCTCTTTCCAGCAGGGCTAATGGCTTTCTTAAAAAAGCACCGACCTTTGCTCGAAACCTATATCTTAATGCAACTTCCAAAGATGGCGGTAAAATTTAAAGGCAGGTTCAGACAGTCAGAAGTGTATCGGGTAGTGAATGAAAGGGCTGACCAACCCTCGATAGATTTTAATTTACTGGGGAAGCCGGGTTTGCAGACAGTAACTGGTATCAGCTCAGATGTACAAGAGGTTACGCGTTATGAAAAGGAGATGGAGTTATTTTACACGGCTTCCCTGAACAAAGCAATGCAATGAGCGCCGACCTATCAGTGATAATACCTACCTATAAAAGAACTGATAGCCTGGCCCGGCTGCTCAGTCTCTTAATGAAGCAAGAAAACATTGTTCTTGAAATTATTGTTGTAGATCAGAACAGCGAGGCTTATTTTGATGATGACATGCAATTGCTCTTAAATAAAGTGTTATGGATAAAGCAGCCAGTACCCAACGCATCAACCGCCCGCAACCGGGGTTTTTTAGCTGCTTCTGCAGACCATGTATTGTTTATTGACGATGATCTTGTGCCTGGTACAGATTTTTGCAAAAAAGGGATGGAAGTGTTTTCAACTTACCCGGCCATCCACAGTTTTGTTCCGCTTGTATATACAGAAGCAGGCGAAGAACAGTCTGTGAAGGAAGCAAAAATTAAACAAGTTTCGAATTACGCAGGACAGGATGTAATTTTTGCTATCACAGATACCATCAGCGCGGCTGTTTTTTTCAAAAAACACTATTTTATAGAGAGTGGAGGATTTGATGAATTGCTGTTTCAATTTGCAAAAACTGCAGAAGATCAGGAATTTTTTTTACGCATGTACAGAAAAGGAATGCAACTCTGGTTTGTGCCTACCGTAAAAGTATTTCACGATGAAAGGGTTGCAGGAGGATGCGATTTAAGAACGGAGGATTATTGGATTACCAGGGAAAAATGTATGAAAGCATGGGCAATCAGGTACAGAACGATTTCTCACGATGGCAGTATCAAACCCGGTGATTTTTTAAGACTGCTAAGATCTTGTGTTATCAACCTGGCAGTGTTAAAGTCTGGCCCGTCATATATAAGCAAACAGTTAAGGCTAATGCAAATGGCAATTAGTGAAAGCGGCCAGTTTTTTAATGTACACCGGGCCGATTACAAGAATAAAATTGACAAGGGATTTCTTTCACCAGTATAGCTTTGTTTATAGGTTAATGAGGGTAACCATTTTATACAGGTATTTTTAGCAAGCTGAGACCATGAAAAGATATCTATATTCCACCATAATATTTTTCATCGCTGCTGTTTCGCTGGCCGGCGGTTGGTATGAGACCCTGTCTTTGGCACTTAGTGCAATACTGCTGGTGATGTTACTGGATAAGATAGGCAAGGGAATCGTGCTTAGAGAAACCATTGCTTTTCTGTATGCGTTTACATGTCTTGTAATGCCTGTAATTGGGTATAAATATTATGACCCCACCAACGGTCTTGCGAAACTCTGGGTAAGATACATGCCTGTACCTGAAAACAACTATTTTTCTTACGCGCTTCCTGCCGTCGCTTTTTTTGCGTTCGCGATAACACTTCCCTTCAGGGTAGATAACTATACGGATGATGGTAATGAAGTAAAAGTTCTAATAGATAGAATTAAAAAGATACTGACACGTACCCCTAAGATTGGCCTCGTAATTATTTCAATAGGACTGATAGTGTCACTGGGCATTAAATTTATTCCTGGTGGGCTGCAGTTTTTTGCCACACTTTTTTTCTTCAGCTCCTTTGCTGGCCTTCTGTATATCTATTACGCGCCTAATTTTAAATACAAATACAGTTTGATGGTGCTCTTTGGGTTGTTTATTATTTACAATGCCATTAGCGTTGGTATGTTTACAATTGTGGCATACATGGGTATCACCATCTTTTCATTTCTTATGTTAGGGAAGCGCACGTCTTTGTTGCGGAAAATAACAATCTTTTGCGTAGCCGCTTTCTTTATGATTGTGCTTCAAAACGTAAAACTTGCATACCGAGATTACATCTGGCGCTCAAATTATTCAGACAGCAAAGTGGCCCTCTTTGCTGATTTATTTTGGAAGAATATCCAGAAGGGCGATGAGTTGATAGAACAAAATGCATTTTTTCAGATCTATACCAGGGGAAACCAGGGCTTCAACGTGGCTCTTGTGATGAGAAGAATACCCGCTATAAAGCCATATGATAACGGCAACAACATTACCAAGGCTTTTGCGTCTGCATTTGTTCCACGGTTTTTATGGCCCGATAAGCCGGAGGCGGGCGGTAAATTTAATATGGAGTATTACACCGGGTGGGTCATAAACGGGTGGTCTACAAATGTGGGTCCACTCGGTGAAGCCTATGGCAGTTTTGGCGTTACGGGGGGTATAATCTATATGTTCTTCCTTGGACTTTTTATCCGATGGGTGTATGTGCGGGTTTTTAAAAGTTCCATTAAAATTCCGCTCATGGTATGCTGGTTACCAGTATTTTTCTTTCAAATAGTAAGTTCAGCTGAAACAGACAGCCTGCAAATATTCAACTCGTTGATTAAGTCGGCATTTTTTGTGTGGCTGATAGTCAAAATTTTCCCGCTCTGGTTCGGCATAGTGCGTAAACAAGTACTGAGGCCCCGTGTTGCCGCCAGCTCCCCGGTATGATAACCGTTGTACAGATTTTTAGAAAAAAAAACCCGGCATTCTTCAGTATCGAAAAGGTATTTGCATTGCTGGATGTGTACATTGCAAGCAAGGTTACCCTCTACCGTTTAGAGCTACCCTACTATACAAAAAGCATAGGATCGTTGGCCCGCAATCTTGTCCACGGAAAAAAAAGCCAGCCGGCGGATGTTTATCATATAACAGGTGATGTGCATTATATGGCGCTGTCGCTTCCGGGAAATAAAGTCATATTAACCATCCACGATTGTGTTTTCCTTAATAACACCAGCGGTGTAAAGCGCGCGGTTTTTAAGTGGTTGTTTTTGGAAATGCCAACAAGGCGGGCCGCTGTGGTAACTACTATCTCAGAGTTTACCCGCCAGCAAATACTTAAAAACAGCAGTTGCCCCCCGGGGAAGGTGGTTGTTATTGGAAATTCCCTCAACAGTAGCATCGGGTTTTCTAATAAGCCATTTAATGCATTTAAACCTTTGATACTTTTTATTGGCAGCACTCCTAATAAGAATCTTTTGAGGGTAGCATGGGCTCTAAAGGGAATCAAATGTCACCTGAAGATAGTTGGTGGTATTCCGGAACCGGAGCTGCAGGCATTGCAACAGAATGAGATTGATTTTTCTTCCGTTGAAAATCTTACAGAATCGGCCCTTGCAGAAGCTTATGCAAAATGTGATATTGTTTTGTTTCCCTCCACTTTTGAAGGCTTTGGCCTGCCTATCCTGGAAGGACAAAAGGCCGGGCGCGTGGTAATCACCAGTAACATTGAACCCATGAAAACTGTTGCAGGCAAGGGGGCATTTCTCGTTAATCCCTATGAGGCGAGTGAAATAAGGGCTGCTGTTGACAATGTAATTTCAAATCAATCACTCAGGGAATCACTGGTTAAGAATGGGATGGAGAACGTTCAAAAATATGCACCTGAGGTCATCGCGCGCAAGTACCTGCAACTTTATGAACGCATTGCTGAGGCCAACGTACGCTAAAAAGATTAACATGAAGAGAATTTACATTTTACTGCTGGCGCTATACAGTCTGAGCAAGGTTACCCCGGGGTACGGGCAGGAAGAATTTGTGGGCCCGTTGCCTGGCTGGTGTAATGTTAAAGCGAAATATGGCGCAAAGGGTAATGGGAAAGAAGACGATACAAAAGCACTTCAGCAGGCACTGGATGATTTATCGCAACCACTGATTGGCTACCGGATGCGCAAAGAAGAACGCTTTATGGTACTGTTTCTACCTGCTGGCACTTATAATATTTCATCTACCCTGGTGTTGAAAGGAAAAATTGGGGTGAGTATAATTGGCCAGGACCCGGCTGCAACGATAATTAGGTGGACAGGGCCAAACACCGGCACCATGCTTTTAGCTACTGGCACCGCATATTGTAAAATTGCCCGACTCACGTGGAACGCCAATAACCGTCCTGGCATTGAAGCAATAGGTGTTCATTGGAAGCAGCGGGTAACGGATAAGATAAGTCAGAGTTCTGCCCCTACCAGCATTGAAATTGCTGATAATATTTTTACCGGCAATTGTAGTGTGGGTATTGGCGGGGGAACATCCGCTGGGGAGGGCGTTGGAGCAATGGACTCAGAAATTAGTATCCGCAGATGCCAATTTCTCAGCTGCGCAATGGCTGGTATTTATATCACGGGGTTCAATGCGTTGGATTATTGGATTTGGGATTGCCAGTTTATAGATTGCCTAGACGGTATAAATAGCAAATACGGAAACTATCATGTATACCGGTCCTATTTCCGTGGCTCCAAACAGGTGGATCTTCATAACACATCGGGTTACTATATTTCAGCAAGGGGTTGCTACAGCGAAGGAAGCCGCGCATTTTGTTATGATGAAGGGTATAGTACGAATCCCTTTAAAAGAATTTTCCAGGGCAATACCATTCTTTCGCCAGCGATAACACCCATCGCTTACTTCAGCCTTACCAAAATGACCTTTCTTGACAACAAGATCGGAATAGCAAGAGACAGCAGCATTCAGTCTTCTGTAAATACCGGAAGCTGGGGGCCCGGAAATTATGAAGTGCTATCAGTGAATAACATGTATAGTTACAAAAGCCCCTTTCGGTTTACTTCTCAGCCATCCATGGTGTATACCAATGAAGATAAATATGGCGTAGCGTTTAAGCCCATTGGGTCCAAAGCTTTTTTGCAGACACTGGACCTTATGCCCAAATCTACACGGCGTAAAATATTGGTTATTGCGGATGGTGCATCTACACAAAAGATACAAGAGACCATTAACGAGGCTTACAAATTGAAAGGGCAACGGCCTGTCATTTATTTTCCTTCGGGGAAATTTTATCTGGATCGGCCCTTGATAATTCCTGCAAATGCGGATATGCAAATAGTCGGTGATGGACAAATTGATGCTTCTATATTGCAGGCGTCCCCATCATTTCCAAAAGGCAAGGCGTTGTTGTCTATCATGGGACCTTCACAGGTGGTAATACAAGACATTCAAATTGGCCAGTTTACCAATGTAATGTCAGGTATAGACGCCATTGCGTTTGATAACGCAGATCAGCCGGAAGGTGCTGCTTACATTGACCAGTTGTACACCAACGCACGCCGTTCAATCTTTGGTGAAGGCCTTGATTACCTCAGGATACAGGAAACAAATTCTTTTTTCTCCGACGGTAAAAGGATAACTGGTGGCAAATTGCTGCAAGCAGGCAAAGGTAGCGCGGGTCTATTTTGCTTCGGTGGCCAATTTGCCGGATTATCCGTAGACAATGGGGCAAAAGCGGTAATGAAAGATTGCTGGTGGGAGGGTGACATGAGAAAGCCGCTACTTTTTAATGGAATCGGAAATATTACAATTGACGGGGCAATGGTAGCACCACGTTCAGCGGATAGCAATACAACTGCCGCTATAGGAAAATTTTCAGGCAAAATATGTTTAGCAAATATGTACCTCCAAGGCGGCCTGGAAATACAGCCTGATAACCCCCTGCTTAATTTGCTGATTTGGAATGTACATTTTTACCATAAGCTTAATCCGCTGGCAACGGTAAGTGCTAAGGCTAATTATAAGGCTGCCTTTATGGGTATCACCAGCCAGTGCTTTACTGCTGATCCCAAGTGCAATAATATCTTTACCATTGCAAACGTATTTACTGGCGGTGCCAAAGCAGACAATTTCTTAAGTAGTATGTTGGCAGAAGATCGGTCAGCCATTCCTGCAAGATTTACACAACGTGCAGCCGCAATTTCCAATGTGTATATATCGCGTATTTCAATCGGAGACTGTAATACTGCCATTCGGTTTTCAAAATAACAATGTCCACCAAACCCGTTCTACTGTTATTTATAGACTGGTTCAGCCCGGGTTACAAAGCCGGCGGACCAATCGTCTCCTGCATCAACTTTATTCAGCTGATGAAGGCAGACTATTCAATTTATGTATTAACGTCAGACACTGATTTGGGCGATAAGCTACCCTACAACAATATTGTTAGCGGCGCATGGGTGCCATCTGCTGATAAGGATTACATGATCTATTACACTGTGTCAGCAAAGCCGGTGCTGCCACAAATAAGAAAAGCGCTGAGCGCCATTAACCCGAGTTATATCTATCTGAACCATCTCTTCTCTCCAAAATTTGTCGTGTATCCCCTTTGGCTGGCATGGAAGGGCGTCATTAAAGCTAAAG
>DATJGC010000202.1:0-3008 GCA_035495345.1 Chitinophagaceae bacterium
TCTTTTACCGCGTTCGGGTTAGCAATTCTTTTACCTACTGCAATCTTGTCTACATCAGATAATTCTCCAAAGCTTTTCTTGGCTGGGGTGCCGCCGGGCAGGCCACGTGTACCATCGTCAAAACCAAGCCAGTCATATTTACCACCATCATAGGTATAAAACTTTTTGCCGATGGTTTGAGAGTTGAAACCTGTACCTACAGAAACATTAAAAAAGCTGCTGGAAGGAATATCCTTTGTGTTTACCTGTATAAGACCGCCAGCCCATTCTCCGGGATATTCCGGAACAAAGGCTTTGTTGATAATAATATTGTCTATCATGGCAGACGGAATAATATCAAAAGAGAAAGCCTTTCTATCTGGCTCCGTGCTGGAAAGCTGAATGCCGTTCAGCATGGCAACATTGTACCTGTCGCTCAGGCCGCGCACCACGAGGTATTTACCTTCCTGTATGCTGGTACCCGGAATACGTTTCAATACTTCGCCGGTATTTTTATCGGGCGAGCGGCGTATAGCTTCTGCAGAAACTACTGCGGCTACGGTATTGGTGTTTTTCTGAAACTGGATGAGTGAGTTAACGGTTTCTTTGCGTGCGTTAGAGCGGGTAGCCGTTACCGTTACACCTGCCAGACTTTTGCCGGCGGGTTCCATTACTATATCCAGGGTGGTAACCTGGCCTTCCTTTACTTCAATATCACTGATGGCCTTAAGGCTGTAGCCTACGGCGGAAAAATCCAGGTCGTATTTTTTACCTGTTGCCAACGTAAGCGTGTACAGACCGTTTTGATCAGTGGTTGCACCACCGGCGGCGCCTACTATCTTAATGGTAACGCCTGCAAGCGGTTCATTTTTAGCATTCAGAATCTTGCCAGACAACTTGCCTGTTTGTGCAAGGCCCATGAGGCAAATGAAGCAGGTAAAACAGAAGAGTAACAGCGTCTTTTTTGGCACAAGTGTTCTTTTTAATTTGATGCCGCAAAGCTACCTGTGACATATTACCGCCATATTACCCCAGGGTTAACGAAACATGATCCCAATGTTACCGCAATGTTACCTCCCGTTTAAAAAGGTCGGGTATTGATGCCTTTTCCCTTCAGTTTTACTGCCTTACGGCCATAACAGCCACGCATGATTCCCTATCTTTGCCGTCCAAAAAATGCGGACATGTTTAACAAACGGACCAAGATAAAAGACCTGCTGGGCGCAGAAGCCTCCGGCCAGGAAGTAACAGTGATGGGATGGGTACGCACCTTCCGGAACAACCAGTTTGTTGCGCTCAATGACGGCAGTACTAATAATAATATACAAGTGGTGGCAGAACTGGGTAAGTTTGAAGAGGCCCTCCTAAAAAGGATCACCACCGGTGCTTCGCTCAGGGTCATTGGTGCTGTTGTGCCTTCCACCGGCAAGGGACAGAAAGTGGAAATAAAAGCCAGCTCCATAGCGATCCTGGGCGATAGTGACGCAGAAAAATTTCCTTTGCAGCCTAAAAAACACAGCCTGGAATTTCTCCGTGAGATTGCGCATCTCCGTTTCAGGACCAACACCTTTGGCGCAGTATTCCGCATAAGGCATTCTTTGGCTTTTGCTATTCACCAGTTTTTTAACGAGAAGGGTTTTGTGTACCTGCATACCCCCATAGTTACGGCCAGTGATGCTGAAGGCGCGGGTGAAATGTTTAAAGTAACCACGCTTCCGTTTGATAAGACACCCAGGAACGATGACGGCTCCGTAAATTTTAAAGAAGACTTTTTTGGTCGTGCTACAAACCTTACCGTAAGCGGACAGCTGGAAGGCGAGCTCGCGGCCATGGCATTTAGTGAGATCTATACCTTTGGTCCAACCTTTAGGGCAGAAAATTCCAATACCGCCCGCCACCTGGCAGAATTCTGGATGATAGAACCCGAAATGGCTTTTTGTGACCTTGAAGATAATATGAACCTGGCGGAAGAATTTATCAAGTACATCATTCGCTATGCCATGGAGCATAACAGGGAAGATCTTGATTTTCTTGCACAGCGACTGGCAGAAGAAGAAAAGGCATTGCCCCAAGACAAGCGCAGCGAGATGGGGCTGATTGAAAAGCTTGAATTTGTTGTCAACAATAATTTTGAACGCATTACTTATACCGAGGCTATCGACATACTGCGTGAAAGCAATCACAACAAAAAGAAGAAATTTCAATACCTGGTAGACAAATGGGGCGTTGATCTGCAAAGTGAACATGAACGTTACCTGGTGGAAAAACATTTTAAGCGGCCGGTGATCCTCACCAATTATCCAAAAGAGATAAAGGCTTTTTACATGCGGCAGAACGAAGACGGAAAAACCGTGGCCGCCATGGATATTCTTGCGCCAGGCATTGGTGAAATTGTGGGTGGCTCGCAAAGAGAAGAGCGACTGGATAAGCTGGAAGCAAGAATGGCCGAAATGCATATACCCGCCGAAGATCTTTGGTGGTACCTAGATACCCGCCGGTTTGGCTCCGTGCCGCACGCGGGCTTTGGTCTTGGCTTTGAAAGAATGGTGCTCTTTGTTACGGGTATGACCAATATCCGCGACGTAATTGCTTTTCCCAGAACGCCAAAAAATGCAGAGTTCTAAGTAATAAAAAAATTCGTTGTTGCAGTAAAGCAGATGTATTGTGATCGCCAGGTGAAACACGCTTGCTGATTCAGATCTTCTCACTCCGAGCATATGCTGTTGCAGCGGTTGCAACATTCTATAGGTGCTGCATTGCTGTGTCTGATAGTTTCTCCCTTTGTGGAATTTCTTTACTGCAACATCCCATTGTAAAGCAATCATTGTTCATCTAAACAACCTGCACATGGGAGAGATTAACCAGGCAATGGCACAAGGCCATCAAAAAGGCGGTGCCCGCCGCAGCAAAAAACATAGCACCAAGGTAGACCTTACGCCCATGGTAGATCTTGGTTTCCTCCTAATTACCTTCTTTGTATTTACCAGTGCTATCAGCAAACCAAAAAAGATGGATTTGTACCTGCCCGC
>DATJGC010000203.1:0-4705 GCA_035495345.1 Chitinophagaceae bacterium
ACTGCTTTACCAACTTTACCATCTGACGGTGTCTTTTCTTGTGCCATTGCGCCAAGAGAAATGGCCGCAAATGCGGGCAATAGCAAATAATGAATTGTTTTCATGTTGATTTTTTTTGATGTTTGCTTATCTGAAAACGGATTGCCTAATTTTTTCTGGGCAATTAATTCTACAAAAGACCGATCGTACTATTACAGTACTTACTTTTTATCGGCGCTCCCTTTATCTTCTTTTTCAGCTTCTTCTTTTACGCCTTGTACCAATGAAGAGATGGGTCCTTCCATATGATCCTGCGGGTCTGTAGTATGCAGCGTTTCCGGGTCTGGCTTCACTACTGCATCCTTGTTTGCCTGGTCCTTGCCTGCTTTTTTGTTGTCTTCCATGATAATGTTTTAGTGTGATAAGACAAATCTCAGGCCGGTATAACTTATGATGCACTAACTGGCAATGCAGTAGATAATGCCATCAATTGTACAGCAACAGGATGTTTACTGTAGAACATGGAGATACAATGCTGAAATGTATTTTGCAGCGGGATAACACGATAGCGTTCGTGCCTGGTTGACGGGCAACTCAGTACAGGTTCAGATCCAAAGAAAAGAGATCAATTTAAAAAATGGTAAAGTCAGACAAATGCGCTTTGGACATCCGTTTTATTTTGCGCGAAGGATCAGCGGTTTGCTGCAAGGGCAGGGATTGATCAGCAGCAGTACTGGTACCCGTAGGTAGAATGGGTTTATTGTTACTATCGTTGGCCGGCATGCCGGGGCGACTTACTAACGAGGAGAACCAGTTTTTCAGGCGGTTTGTGATGGATGACATAATCCCTGATTTTAAAAGTTGACTGATTGGTTAGCTTTCAGGGGGTCATATTTAAATATACAAAGTTTTGCGGTTTTTTAGGGAATAATTTTTTCGATGTTAATATCATTTTAATTGGAACGGAACGTGCAGCAATACATGCAGCAACCGCTAAACATACTAACCTAATGGACGACAAACTGATAGATGATTTTAACCAGACCATGAACAGCTGGATAGATGCGCTGGAGAAGTATTCAACCGAAGACCTGGAGTTCAGACCGGCACCCGACAAATGGTCAATGGGACAACTTTATATGCACCTGATAGCCGAGACCGATTTTTACATTGCACAGGTTAACACCTGCACAGCCTGTGATGACAACGCCACAGAACCCCTGGCAGACAAAGGACGTGAACTATTGCTGGCCAATACCTTTCCGGATGAAGACCTTACTGGGCCACCGTCTAACAATCTCTTGCCGCAACCGGAAAGCAAGCAGGACCTGGTATTATCCCTGCTCAACAGCAAGGCTGCTATGAATGCTGCGTTTATTATGGTGCGACAAAGCCCTTTTGCCGGAAAAACAAAACATCCCGGCTTTGGCTATATGTGCGCAGCGGAATGGCTGCATTTTGCCAACCTTCATCTCCGTCACCACTTCAGGCAGCAATTAAAAATTGAAGCATTACTTGCTTCCACAACTTCACCGCGCGGTGAATAATGCTGGTATCGTTTTCCTTTACCAATTTCGTTTGAGCAGCCAGTATCCTTGGGCATGTTTTTCTACAGTAAATCAATGCTATTGTTGCTTTAGAGCTGAGGCATGATATTGTTATGCTTCAGAAGAAATATAACAAGGAAATATACCAACAGCATACAACTGGCTAAAACGTATCATATGGCAACTACCCATACCGGTTCTTTTAATGTTAGAAGACTATTCAGGAACAGGAAAGTAAATATTTTTCTGATCATACTTGCTGTGCTCATCATCATCCGCCTGCTGCTGCCGTACATTGTTTTGCATTACGCCAATAAAACACTGGCCAACATGGAAGGTTATTACGGGCATATCAATGACATTGATATTGCGCTGTACAGGGGCGCTTACCAAATAAAAGATATTTACCTGAACAAGCGTGAAGGCAATACAGGCAAACAAACAGATTTTTTTAAGTCGAAGAATATTGACCTCTCTGTACACTGGAAGGCACTGCTGCATGGCAGGCTGGTGGGTGAGCTTGCATTTGATGCTCCGCGGCTAATCTTTACAGAAGACAAAGTTGAACTCAAAGACGTTAAAAAAGACAGCAGTGATTTCAGGAAAGTGCTCAAAGACTTCATGCCCTTAAAAATAAACCGCTTCACAGTAAACAACGGAGAACTGCATTACGCCGACCTCAAAGCTACTCCAGCGGTAGATGTTGCGCTGAAGCAAATACAGCTGCTGGCAGAAAACCTTACCAACGCGGCAGACAGTGCAAAACTCCTCCCCTCCACCGTTACCGCCAGTGCTACGGCTTATAGTGGTCAACTTCAATTGGATATGAAACTGAACCCGCTGGCAAAGGCAGCCACTTTTGACCTAAATGCCGATCTTAAGAATGTAAACCTGGTAGAGCTGAATGGCTTCCTCAAAGCCTATGGCAATTTTGATGTGCACCGTGGCAATTTTGGGTTGTACAGCGAGCTGGCTGCAAAAGACGGAGCTTTTAAGGGATACGTAAAGCCGATTATAAAAGGCCTGGATGTGGTAGGACCGGAAGACAAGAAAGACGGGTTTTTTCATAAGGTTTGGGAATCTGTGGTAGGCGCTGTGGGCGTGGTGTTTCGCAACCAGCCAAAAGACCAGCTGGCCACCCGGATAAAACTGGAAGGCGATTTTAAAGACCCCGATACCAATACGCTGGATGCTATTTTTGAAGTGTTGCGCAATGCATTTATACAGGCACTGATGCCCAGCGTAGACAACCAGATCAATATCAATTCTGTTGAAACGCCCGAGAAGAAAGACGACCGCAACTTTATTCAGCGGCTGTTTGGCAAAAAAGATAAAGCCGATAAAAAATCGGGCAACACAAAGGACAACAACAAGCAGGGGAAAAAAGAAGCGGCTAAAAAAGCAGACAAGAAGAAAAATGATTAATAAAAACCACAATTACCTGGAAGGAATACATTTATTACATCTATCCATTTCCGTTAGTTACCGCGGCTCAGGCAGGTTTTTTATTTTTTGCTTCAATAAGCTGGCGGCCCGGGTATAACCGCCATCAGCGCCATCTACAAAATGAATATGCCCGTCTTTCATATCCCTTACATAGCAAGACATGATGGATGAATTGCTAACATGTAACCCAAAAAGAATTTCCCCGGCATTTTCTCTTGTTTCCAGCAATTGCTGTAATTGCAGGCGCTGCCGTTGGGTGCCAGACATTACCGTATTGATTCTTCCGTCCAATACCAGTGTATCCGCCATTGCTACCAGTGAGGCCAGGTATTGTTTTCCTTTCTGCGTGCTGAAATAAAAGGGTCCCAATAAGGAGTAAAGCCATTCATACAGCAGCGCCGCATATTTGATGCGACCAATACCTGCACGCATTTCGCGCCCTAAACGATTAAAAGTGGTAGCGAGCCGAAGCTTTGATATGGATATGGGTTGGCGGTTATCGGGCGTTCCATAAATGGTATCAATCTCCTGCATGATTTGGCTAAAGACCATTCGTTGCGCAACAGACTGCCTGCTCATCACCAGCAGGGTGATCACTTCTTCCTGGTTATCCGGTGGCGGAATCCTGTCCCACCGGCATTGCATACCATTAAGATCCAGCTCATCCGTAAATGCTTCCTGCACGGGCAGAAAATAATCATCTGCTTTAATGAGCGATTCGGCATATTGCAAACCGTTGCCCAGTAGCACAGGTATGGGAAATACAGCCGACACCCCAAATTTGGCAATAGCGAGTGCATGGCCGTTGGCATAAATATCCTGCACAGCCACCTGTCCTATCCGCAGTTCAAGGTTAAAGTTTTCCCTGGTGCGTTGCTGGTAAGCCGCCAGTGCCGGCATCACCAATTTCATTAAGGAGGATGGAACGATAAAACTGGCACCATCGCCCCCAAAGAAAAATGGCACGGCGAGCGACAGCTTAAAAGCAATGTTCAATACTGTAACGATGCTGCCCGTGGCCACCAGGTTTACATTTTCATGCAAACCCGTTTGCACCGCCGAGGTTGATTTTTTTATATCGGTGATGATTACATGCCAGCTTTCAGGCACCGCCGCAAAAAGATCCTCCCGTAGCAACAGCTGCGGCAGGGGAAGCCGGCTTACCGGTAATTGTGTATAAAATGATTCTCGGTTATCCTGCATACAAGTTTGCATTGCGCTGGCGCACCCAGCTATAAAGATACTATTGCGCTATATAATCTGTTCCGGCAATTCCCTTGTAAAACAGTTGAGTAAACGCACTAACCAGCAAGCGATTCACTGACCAGTTTGCCCAAGGTTCGCAGGCTGCGCTCTGCGGGTGCCGTCCATTCCAGTCCATAGCTGAGCCTTAAACAATGGCCAAATTGTTTTTTAAGGGTGAACATGGTACCGGGAGAGAAAGTAATTTTTTTCTGCGCGGCCTCATTGTACAGGGCGATGCTGTCAATTTTTTTCGGCAACTCCATCCATAATGATAAACCGCCCTGCGGCCGGCTGATTTTTGTGCCTTCCGGGAAAGACTCGCTGATAACACGCACATACTGAAGATAATTATTGTGCAGTGTTCTTCTTAGTTTTCTCAGGTGGGCTTCATAACGACCTGTCTCCAGGAAACTGCCAATGACCTGGTGCGTAATAGAAGTACTGCTAAGCGTATGGTATAGCTTTGTACGCAACACGGGTTGCAGGTA
>DATJGC010000204.1:0-6466 GCA_035495345.1 Chitinophagaceae bacterium
TGGTGAAAGTGGCCGAGCAGTTTGCTTTTACAGAAGGGCCGGCGGTAGACAAAGCCGGCAATATTTATTTTACGGATCAGCCAAACGACAAGATCTGGAAATACGATGTAGACGGCAGGTTGAGCCTGTTTATGGAAAAGACCGGCAGATCAAACGGCATGGCATTTAACAGGCAGGGCCAACTGATTAGTTGCGCCGATGAAAAAAACCAGTTGCTCATCATTGATGCTAATAAACAGACAAAGGTGCTGTTGTCTGGTTTTCAAGGCAAAGCCTTTAACGGTCCCAATGATTTGTGGATAGATAAACATGGTGGTATTTATTTTACAGACCCTTATTACCAGCGTAGTTACTGGACGAGAAAACAACCCGAGCTGCCCAAACAAAATTTGTATTACCTGCCAAAAGGCGCGCGCGAGGCCATCATAGTAGACAGCAACCTGGTACAGCCAAACGGTATAACGGGAACGCCTGATGGAAAAACGCTGTTTGTTGCCGATATCCGCGATAATAAAACCTATCGTTATACCATTGCCGCCAGCGGTGCGCTGGGTAACCGTACATTGTTTGCAGGTATGGGCTCAGATGGTATGACACTGGATGAGCAGGGCAATCTCTATCTTACCGGCAAAGGTGTTACGGTATACAATGCTGCAGGTATAAAGCAGGGTACTATTGCAGTACCGGCGGGCTGGGTAGGCAATATCTGCTTTGGCGGCCGTAACAGGAAAACACTATTTATTACCGCTTCAACCGCTGTTTACACACTCGCCATGCAGGTGAAAGGGGTAGAATAAATTGCAAGTCGCACAAATATCGCCATATGAGAAAATGTATTTTGTATGCCATCCTCTTAATGCCGCTCTGGTCTTTTGGACAAACGGCGCCCGTCACTTACACCGTAGATGCTGCCAGTATAGAACAACCGGGTGTACCCAAGGGCGAAGTGCTGAAGTTCACGTTTAATAAAAGCACAATTTTCCCGGGTACCACGCGTGACTACTGGGTGTATATACCGGCGTCCTACAGGGCAGACAAACCTGCCTGCGTATACATTAACCAGGATGGTATACAATGGAAGGCACCGGTGGTATTTGATAATCTGATCAACAGCGGCGAGATGCCGGTAACAATCGGCGTGTTTGTAACGCCAGGCAAAGTATTGTCGGCCAAAGGCGGGCAAGACAGGTACAACCGTAGTTTTGAATACGATGGTCTCGGTGATGGCTATGCGAAATTTTTGCTTACAGAATTATTGCCCGAAGTAGAAAAACAAAAAGCCAGCGATGGCAGACCCATACGGTTATCGGCCAACGGAAACGACCGCGCCATTGGTGGATCCAGCAGTGGTGCCGTATGCGCGTTTACCGCTGCATGGGAGCACCCGGAAGCATTTTCACGCGTGTTCAGTGCCATTGGAACCTATGTGGGTTTGCGTGGTGCAGACCGGTACCCCACGCTGATCAGGAAATACGCGCCCAAACCCATCCGCATTTTCTTGCAGGATGGTGCCAATGACCTGAATATTTACGGAGGCGATTGGTTTAAAGCAAATGAAATGATGGAGCGGGCGCTCAGCTTTGCCGGATATGAAGTGCAGCATGTCTGGGGAGAGGAAGGCCATAACGGCAACCAGGGCACAGCTGTTTTTGCCAATGCCATGCGTTGGTTGTGGAAAGGCTGGCCGGCTGCAATTAAAACCGGTATGTCTAAAAATCAGTTCTTAACAGACCTGCTGGTGCCCGGCGCAGATTGGGAACTGGTAGGAGAGGGTTATACATTTACGGAAGGCATTGCGGCGAATGCGAAGGGTGAAGTTTTTTTCCAGGACATACCCAATGCAAAAACATACAAAGTAGGCAGCAATGGCTTGCCGGTAGCAATGCCCCTCAATTCAAAAAAGGCCAGCGGCACCTGTTTTGGTGCAGATGGTTACCGTTATACCATTGCCGGTGGAACCAGGCAGGTGTTAAAGTATGATGCTGCAGAAAATGAGACCGTGGTAGCCGATAGTATCAATGGCAATGATATTGTAGTGGCCAAAAATGGTAATATTTATGTAACCGCGCCCGATGGTGTGAGCAACCCCAGCAAGATTATACTGATTACACCGGGTGGAGAAAAGAAGGTAGTAGACCAGGGAATAAAGTTTGCCAATGGTTGTACGCTTTCTGCAGACCAGGAGCAGTTGTTTGTTACCGAGTCTGCTTCACATTGGGTATGGGTATATACCATACAGCCGGATGGAAGCCTCATCAACAAACAGCGCTATGGCTGGTTGCATGTGCAGGATGCAGATGAAAACGCCTGGTCAGACGGGCTGAAGCCAGATACAGCGGGTCGGTTATTTGTAGCCTCCAAGGCGGGTGTACAGATACTTGATCAGCTGGGCCGTGTAAATGCGGTACTGCCAAAACCACCTTCCAATAACCAGGTATCCAATTGTTATTTTGCTGGTCCCAATTTCAACACCCTGTACATTACCTGTGGTGATAAAGTGTATTGCAGGAAATTGAAAACAAAAGGGGTGAACTTTTTTGACGCGCCATTGCGGCCAGCAAACCCCAGGCTCTAGCGGTGATACAATTATCCCAATGCTATCTTGGTGCAATCCTCTATAGCAAACTGATCTTTCGGCCTGTATTGGCAGCAGCATAGATAGCTTCCATAATACGCATGTCTCGCAAACCTTCTTCGCCACTGATATGTGAAGGCAGGGTTTTCTTTTGCAGTAATACCTGGCCAATGCCATCCATTTGTGCGGCCTGCTGGTTAATATCAGGAAACTGCAAAACGCCATTGCTGCTGCGGCCTTTAAACGGGCCATAACTGATGGCAGGTGCTAGTTCAAAAAAACCATTGTCTGCTGCTGCATACAACCTGTCTATATTGGCGTTGTAAGAACTGGTAGAGTTGCAAACAGCACCGGAAGGAAAACTGAGTTGCCAGGTAATGGAGGCCTCCACCTCGGTAAACATAGCGGGATGAATGGGCGGGTTAAATTGTGCCGTAACCGCTACCGGTTCTTCACCGGTAATATAACGGCTGGCCTGCAGGCAATAAATGCCAAGGTTCATAAGTGGGCCGCCCCCAGACATGGCCCTGCGCAAACGCCACTGCAAAGGATCATCTACTTTATAACCCAGCGAGGTTTCTATCAAGCGCACCGGGCCAAAAACTTTTTCCTGTCCCAGCCTTTTCATTTCCATATTATAGGGCTCGTAGTGCAGGCGATAGCCAACGGCCAACTGCACATTGGCATCGGCGCAAGCCTTTATCATTTCCTCGGCCTCTGCTACGGAAACAGCCATGGGCTTTTCTGTGATGACATGCTTGCCCGCTTTAGCGGCACGGATAACAAACTCTTTGTGCATGCTGTTGGGCAAAACAATATAGACGAGGTCAATGTCTTTATTGTCTGCAATGGAATCAAAGTTGTCATAGTTGTACACGTTACTGTCTGGTAGATTGTATTCCTTTTTCCATTTGGCGGCTTTCTCGGGCTTGCCTGTAACAATACCGGTGAGCTTGCAATAAGCAGATTGCTGTAGGCCAATGGCCAGGTAGCCAGCGTAGTTGCCAAGTCCGCAGAGCGCAACACGTAACTTCGGCCCGGTATAGGGCGTTGCAGTTAATGGAGTAGGAGACGTGGCAGATGACAGCTTATTGCTGAGCACTGCGGTACCGATGCCCATACTGGCAAGAAATGATCTACGTGAAAATGTTTGCATAACCATGCGCCAGTGTTTAAGTACTGGCTGCAGGGGTTAGTCTATTGCAACAATAAAAACATTACGCTCCCAATAAACTTATTTTTCTGTTTTGCCATCAAAGGCGTTCAGCAATTTGGCAATGGGCTGGTTGCCTTCAAAACTGGTGATGTAACTGCCCTGGTCGTTGTAGAGCGCAATATGCGGCAGGCTCTTCATGCGGTAAAAAGGAGGAAAGAAATATTTAGTATCGCGGCCCATCTTGATATTGCTGTATTTGTCGATACCATATTTTTGATTGAAGGCCACCATCTCTTCAAACGGCTGGTAGGTGGCCATTACAATCTGGATATCTTTTAAAGAATCAATCGCCGCCAGCATATCTTCTGTCTGGTGCTGGCAATGAGAGCACTCAGGACTGAAGAACATGATCATGGTTTTGTGGTGCGCCTGTATATCTGCCTTGGTAATATGGGTGCTGCTATCCACTTTTAATAAATCAAAAACAGGGATGCCGGGGTTCTTCCTGAACGGGGCATTCATATCAATACTGTCTTTCTGCGCATGGAGCAACAAAGAAAAAAAACAGGCGACCAGAATAGTGAATAAGCGCATTATGAATGAATTAGTGCGTCAAAAATACTCGCCGGCCGCCTAAACTCATAAACAAAAAGGGTTTTTTAACAAAAAAGTTTTGTCGGTTTACGAAACATCCGTAGATTTACGAAAACATCGTAGATATGCTGGAGAAACTGACAGCGCCCGAAGAACAGGCCATCCGGGCGGTTTGGAAATGCGGCGAAGCCAACGTAAAATCTTTCCTGGAGCAAATTGATGCGCCCGTACCGCCTTATACCACTTTGGCCTCTACCATTAAGAACCTGGAGAAAAAAGGATACCTGGCCAGCAGGCGCATTGGTAATATGTACCTGTACCGTGCCATTGTAAATGAAGAAGAGTACAAAAAACAATCTTTGACCACCATGGTGAAAAATCATTTTGATAACTCTTATAAAGACCTGGTGGCCTTTTTTGCGGAACAGAAAAAGATCAGCTCAAAAGAATTAAAGGAAATTATAGACATGGTTGAAGGCAGGAAGAAGTAATTAGTTAAGATGAAGATGCTTCATATTCATACCCTGTTTTGTAATTGTTAATTATCATTTCTCAGACAAAGAAACAAGCATGCTGCCTTATATCCTTAAATTATCCATTAGCCTCGCCCTGGTATATATTTTTTACCGCGCAGTGCTTCGGCCGCTTACTTTTTACCAGTGGAATCGTTTTTACCTGCTTTGCTATGCGCTGCTGTCGTTCGTCATTCCATTTGTAAACATTGCTGCATGGCTGCCGGCAGAAAACAGCCATCCACTGGTGAACCTAATTCCGGTTATCAGCAGTGCCGGCGCGTTAGACAAGGAAGGAGATTTTTCAAAGGTCTTTACCGTCAGCAATGGAATCATGTTCTTACTCACAGCAGGCATGCTGCTGATGTTACTGCGCATGTTGTTGCAGTATCGCTCATTGCGGCGCATTCGTCAGCAGGCCGTGTTATTGTCTGCAAAAGACGGCATTTCACTGTATGAAACCAATGCAGCAGTAGGCCCTTTTTCTTTTGGCAACGGCATTTATATAAACAGGCAAATGCATTCTGCTACGGAGCTGGAGCAAATTATTCAGCATGAGTTTGTGCATGTACAACAAAAACATACCATTGACCTTCTTGCAGCAGAACTGGTCTGTGTGCTTTGCTATTTCAATCCGTTTGCATGGGCAATCAGATACAGCATCCGGCAAAACCTTGAATTTATAGCAGACGGCAAAGTGCTTGCCAATGGCGTTGATAAAAAAGCTTACCAATACCTACTGTTAAGGGTAACCGGTGTTCCGGTGTACAGCCTTACAGGCAACTTTAATCTCTCTCACCTGAAAAAAAGAATTACCATGATGAATAAAATGAAGAGTACCCGCTTACAGCTGGCAAAATTTCTGTTTGTATTACCCTTGCTGGCCGTGCTGCTGCTGGCGTTCAGAACACGCATGCAGCAAGAGGCGGGCCAAAGCATACAGTCTGCCAGCACTGTGCGACCACAGCCTTGGCCAATGGCGGAAACAGCAGACACGGTACCCGTTCTGGAGGTGACATCAGATACCGTTTGGAAAGGGCCAGCTACGCCTCATCTGGTTACAAGCTATAACAAAAAAGGCTATGCCATCAGCATAGCAGACAACAACGGAGAATGCGTGGTCATTGTAAAAGACAAAAAGCGCGTTATTGTAAAAGCCCTTACACTTACAGAATGGAACCAACACGAAAAAGAGTATGAAGCACGCTATGGAGCGCTTCCGCCTGCACCGCCGCCGCCGCCGGCAGTAGCTGTAATGCCGGAGGTTCCTGAACCTGCCGCCCTGCCGGCCATTGCTGAACCGGGTACAGCCGCCGCCATGCCTTCTTTGCAGGAAGCCGATGTAAACCGCAGCATTGTAGCCAGCCCTTCTACCCGTGATAAAAGCAAAGTGGGTATAGTAACGGTGACCAACCATACCACCGGTGCAAAAGAGGTGTACAATTTTGAAGTTGCCACGGAGAAAGCAGCTTTCATAAAAAAGTATGGCAGCCTGCCCGCTTCGCCGCCGACAATGGCGGCTCCTGCCGGTACACCCGCCGCACCTGCTGTTCCAACGGTGCCAGCCAATAAAAACACAGTGCCTGCGCCGCCCCCACCAGCAGCCATGTATATTGTAAATGGCATTGT
>DATJGC010000205.1:0-2650 GCA_035495345.1 Chitinophagaceae bacterium
TTTAAACAGTCAGACCGCTTCTTTGATTTTGGTACCATCAACTATACCGGTAGCTTTGGAAGGGGTATTGCCTTTGGTAATAGCCAGGATGCCGTGGTAACCTCCAGCCTTAACCTGCAGTTGAACGGCTTTTTGGCAGACAGTATTGAAATTGCCGCTGCCATTACAGACAACAATATTCCCATTCAGCCAGACGGCACCACGCAGCAACTCAATGAGTTTGATCGCATTTTTTTACAGTTTCGCAAAAAGACCTGGAGCCTGAGCCTGGGTGATATAGATATCCGTCAGAACAAAAATTATTTTCTCAACTTCTATAAACGCCTGCAGGGAGTGGCCTTTGAAACCACTACAAAACTGTCACCCTCTATCAGCAATACCAGCCTGCTCAGCGGCTCTATCGCCAAGGGAAAATTTACACGTAATATTTTCCAGGGACAGGAAGGTAACCAGGGGCCCTATCGACTGCAGGGTGCCAACAATGAATTCTACTTTGTACTACTGGCCAATACCGAACGCGTTTACATAGATGGCGAATTGCTGCAACGCGGCGAAGACCGCGATTACGTTATCAACTACAATACCGCAGAACTAACGTTTACGCCTAAGCGCATGATCACCAAAGACAGCAGGATACAGGTGGAGTTTGAATATGCCGACAGAAATTACCTCAACGCCAACCTGTATTTTAGCAACCTCACCAATTTCAATGACCGGCTGCGACTGACCGTGAGCGCCTTTAGCAATAGCGACGCTAAAAGCTCTCCCATTAACCAAACACTTGACCCCAACCAGAAAGTATTTCTCCGTAACCTCGGAGACAGTATCAATAACGCGTTTTATAAGATAGCCAGCCTGGATACTTTTGCAGCAGGTAAGATCCTTTATAAAAAGATTGACTCCGTATTTAATGGCGGTGCCAATCGCGATTCCGTCTTCGTGTATTCTACCAACCCTGACAGTGCCATTTACTCCCTGTCTTTTGCAGATGTAGGCGCGGGCCGCGGTGATTATGTACCAGACTTTAACGGTGCCAACGGAAAGGTATACAGGTGGGTGGCGCCCATCGGTGGCATTAAACAGGGACAATATGAAGCAGCCATTTTTTTGGTGACCCCAAAGAAACAACAGGTAGTAAGTGTGCAGGTAGATTATGACCTTACCAAGAAAACCAATATCACCTCAGAACTAGCTTACAGCTCTTATGATGTTAATAGCTTCTCCGCTAAAGACAAGGCAGATGATAAAGGTTATGCAGCCAAAGTAAAAATGACCAACCAGCATGATTTTGCCGGCAGCCGGGCATTAAAATTACGCACTGATGCGGGCTTTGAATATGTAGATGCCAGGTTTAAGCCATTGGAGCGACTGCGCAATGTTGAGTTCTTGCGAGATTGGGGGCTGCCCTATATTCTGCCGGCCGCCACCGAAGACATTGTTACCGCCGGGGCGCAGCTGGAAGACCGTGTAAAAAACAGTGTACGCTACCAGTTTACAAACTACCACCGCGGTCCGGGCTTTAATGGTGTACGAAACAGTTTGTTCCAACAGCAAGTGGTAAAAGGCTGGCAATTCAACAACCAGTTTACCATCTCGCAAACCAATAGCGTAACAGACAAGGGTTATTTCCTACGACCCGTAATTGATATTTCAAGAAGACTGACTAAGCTGGGCAATTATCTTATTGGCGCTAATTTCTCTGTTGAACACAATGAAGTAAGAAACAAGGCCGCTGATACAGTGAGCAGCACCAGTTTTTCATTCCAGACGCTGCAGTTAAACCTGAAATCTGATGACAAAAATGCCAATCGCTGGGGGCTGACGTATTTTACCCGCACCAATAGGTATCCGTATGGCAAGAGTCTTATCAGGAGTGATGTAAGCCAGAACATCAACTTTAATGGAGAGTTGCTAAAGAGTACGCACCAGCAGTTCAGGTGGAATATCACCTACCGGCAACTGCAAATACTGAATACCGCGCTTACTACACAAAAAGCAGATAAGAGTGTGCTCGGCCGGCTGGAATACCAGGTAAATGAATGGAAAGGCTTGTTAACCGGTAATGTATTGTATGAGGCAGGTTCAGGGCAGGAACAAAGAAGAGATTATGCATTCCTGGAAGTACCCGCCGGCAGAGGTGAGTACACCTGGAATGATTATAACAATGATGGCATACAGCAATTGAATGAGTTTGAAGTAGCACTCTTCCAGGACCAGGCAAAATACATACGCATCTTTACGCCTACCAACCAGATTATAAGGGCCAATTACAACACTTTCAATTACAGCGTTAACCTTAACCCCCGTGCGGCTATTGATACCCGTAAGGCAGGCAAAGGACAACAATTGCTGGCCCGCATAAACCTGCAGTCTTCGTTGCAGATAGCAAAAAAAGAAAGTGCCACCGATATTGTACAGCTACACCCGTTTAAGACGCCGTTGAGTGATACCTCATTGATCAATCTTACTTCTATCTTTATCAACAGTTTCTCCTTTAACCGCTTTAGCACGCGCTGGGGTATAGACCTTACCAATACAAGAAACAGCGGCAATTCATTACTGACGTATGGATTAGAAAGCAGACGATTGATTGAATGGACGGCCAGGGCAAGGGCCAATATCAGTAAATCATGGCAGCTGGATATAACAG
>DATJGC010000206.1:0-2364 GCA_035495345.1 Chitinophagaceae bacterium
CTACTGGTAAAGGGTTTTCATTTTGAAAGGGCATTGATGGAGGAGCATTTCAATGAAAATTATATGGAGTCTGATAAAATACCAAAGGCCAGCTTCAAGGGAAAGATCAATAACCTCCCGGCGGTTGACCTCAGCAAAGACGGCAATTACCCCGTAACAGCCGAAGGCGAGTTAACTATTCATGGTATTACCAAACAGGTGCGTGTTGCCGGAAACCTGCTGGTAAAAGCGGGCCTACCGCAATTGCAGGCAAAATTTATGGTAGCGCCCAAAGATTACAATATAAAAATTCCTTCGCTGGTGGCGGATAAGATTGCTGCCAGCATGAATGTAACGGTGGATTGCCGTTATGAAAAGAAGTAACCCAGGATTAATGATACCCGCCGCTCTTATAATGCCTGCAGTATATCAGCCAGTATATCATCTGCATGCTCCAGTCCTACAGAAATGCGTATAAGCCCCGGCGTTATATTCACTGCTCTTCTTTCTTCTTCCGTAAGCTTGGCGTGCGTGGTACTGGCGGGGTGACTGGCAATGCTCCTGGAATCGCCGAGGTTGGCAGTTAACGAGAGCATTTGTAAACGGTTAAGGAAATTGCGACCGGCTTCCAGGCCACCTTTTAGATCAAAACACACAATGCCGCCACCGCTTTTCATCTGTTTTTTTGCAATGTTGTATTGAGGATGAGAGGGGAGGAAGGGGTATTTCAGCCAGGCAATGGCCGCATGCCCTTCCAGCGCTTTTGCAATATGGAGTGCATTGGCAGCATGGCGCTCCATGCGTACATCCAATGTTTCCAGGCTTTTGCTCAGCACCCAGGCATTGAAAGGGGCCAGGGCGGGGCCGGTGCTCCGGCAAAACATATAAATATCGTGCACCAGTTCTTTTTTTCCGGCCACCACGCCACCCAGTACGCGGCCCTGTCCATCCATCCACTTGGTGGCGGAGTGCAATACAAGGTCTGCCCCCAGGGCAATGGGTTGTTGTATCACCGGCGTGGCAAAACAATTGTCTACCGTAAGAATGATATTATGTTTCCTGGCCAGCGCTGCCACCATGGAAATATCAATAATATCGAGCCCCGGGTTGGTGGGTGTTTCCAGGTAGATCATTTTTGTATTGGGCCGTATAGCGGCTGCCCATTCTTCGGGCTTATCTGCGCTTACATAACTGTATTCAATGCCGTAATTGGGCAGGTATTTTTTTAGAATGGTATGCGTACTGCCAAAAATGGCACTGCAGCTCAGCAGGTGATCGCCCTGCTTGAGGAAGGTCATAAACGTAGCAAAGATGGCACTCATACCGGAGGCGGTGGCATAAGCGTCTTCGGCGCCTTCCAGCACCGCTACCCGGTCTGTAAACTCCTGTACGCTGGGGTTACTGAACCTGCTGTAAATATTGGCATCGGTTTCATCTGCAAAGGCCGCGCGCATGTCTTCCGCATTGTCAAACACAAAGCTGCTGGTAAGAAACAGGGGCGAAGAATGTTCCATCTCACCGGTACGGCCGGTGCGGGTGCGGATTACTTTAGTGATAGGATGCTGTTCTTTCATTATTGTCTGTTGAATTGATAGTATGATAGCGCTGCTGAAACAATTGTATGCAACTAAATCATTAGCTGCCGGCCGTTGCTGGCTTATGCACTTTTACTTCCCAGGTAATACCGGTGCCGCTGCCGCGCAGGGTAGCCGCCACCGAACAATATTTTTCTACGGAAAGCTCGCAGGCCTTCCTGGCTTTTTCAGGATCAATATCGCCGGTGAGTTCAAAAACAATATGCACTTTTTCCCAGAGTGAGGGCTCTTTGCCTGCAAAGCGATCACCTTCAATTTTCATGGAAAAACCTTCTACCACCTGGCGCTGCTTCTTTAAGATAGAAACAATGTCTATGCCGCTGCAGCCGCCAAGCCCCATCAGCAATACCTGCATGGGCCGCACGCCAAAATTAATACCGCCATTTTCGGGGCTGGTATCCATCTTCAGCACATGACCCTTGGCATCGGTTGCTTCAAAACCATAATCACCTCCTTTACGGTCAATATTTATTTGTATCATTGGGCGATATTTTTTGCAAATGTAACTCATACAGCCCTTTACTTTGCAATTTCAACAGTATACTTGTTTGATGGAGTATTTTCATTACCCGCATAGCTTTGCATTGGAAAACGGGCAGCTGTTGCCTGAAATAACCGTGGCCTTCCAAACCTATGGGGAAATGAATGCAGACAAAAGCAATATTGTCTGGGTTTGCCACCATTTAACGGCCAGTGCGGCCGTTGCAGAGTGGTGGCCCGGGGTTATTGGCGAAGGCCTGGTGCTTGACCCATCTCGTTATTTTATAATTTGTGCGAATATCCTCGGCTC
>DATJGC010000207.1:0-16645 GCA_035495345.1 Chitinophagaceae bacterium
AGCAAGGAGCAGCACGTGGCAATCACTTCCTGGGCAAGTGGCATTAGAACAACAATGGAAGCTAAATATCCAAAAGACAGCCTGGAGAGGAAAAAGCAGCCGGCTGTTAAGTAAAACAACTCATTATTCCGGAGCAATAAATGAACACGCATCCGCCTGGGTGCGAAAAAAGTTTTGGCAATGCTAACTGCCAAATCTGCAAAAAATATCCGCTTTTGTTAGAATTTATTCACGTTTTCTCCCCAAAATAAAAAAATCTTCAAGAAAACCAGTGTCATTCTCCCGTTCATCAAATTTAACCATATTTTTTCTGGGGCGGCCAAGCAGCAACCTGTATTAAAAATTGTCTTAAATTACGGATTACCAAACGTCCACAATGACAGAGGAATCCATATTAAAAGGTTGTTTAAGAAATGATCCCGTAGCACAAAGGGAATTGTACAACAGGTACAGTCCAAAAATGCTGGCAGTGTGTTACAGGTTTGCCCATAACAGGGAAGATGCTGAAGATATGTTGCAGGAAGGGTTTATCAAAGTGTTTTCACAGATACACACCTTTCGTAACCAGGGTGCATTTGAAGGATGGGTGCGCCGCATCATTGTACATACTTGTATTAACAATTTAAAAAAGAACAAGAAGTTCAATGAGAGTGTTGATATCATTCATGCAACCTCAATGCAGGTGAGAGAGGAAAGTGTACCCTCCATTGTGCAGGCAAAACAAGTGGTTGAATGCATACGAATACTCCCTATTGGTTACAGAACAGTATTGAATCTGTATGCCATTGAGGGTTATTCTCACAGGGAGATTGGGCAAATGCTGGATATTGAAGAAAGCACCAGCAGATCACAATACACAAGGGCAAAGCAAATGCTGGAAGATATCCTGATCAAAAAGAAAATTTTGCAGCAGCCCGCAAAGAAGATGAATTTGTTGTCTTCTTTTGGAAGCTGAGAAAGTGCGGTGACGATAAGTAAAAGATTTGTTGTTTATTGAATCGGTGGCCTATATAGAACCAAACTAACATCCGTACACAAAATACCCTTGCTTACATGGACCGGAATATTTACGATAATGACTTTGAGGCGTTTCTGAAACAGAAATCGGATCAATACAAAATGTATCCATCTGAAAGAGTCTGGAGTAATATTTACAGTTCTTTACATGGCAGAAAAAAATGGTGGGCTTTAGGTTTTTCTTTATTTATCATTGGCGCAGGTTTATTGGTGGGCAGGGAAGTCCTGCTCTCTGATTACAGCAGCATCAGCCGCAGCCTGAACAAAGACACAGAAACCATAACCCATAACCGCCTTATCACCGCTGCCCCCTCTCCGATTCTTTCCAACGCTCAAACCAGCTTTACAAGGGCCGGCAATAAAGTTGTACAAAACACAATTCCTGCTGCCAGTAACAAAATAGCCTCCAGCACCCAGGATCTGTTACCTGCGCATTTGCCCACTACAACAGCCAGTAACCAGGATGCGCACAACGCAACCAGCAGTACAGTCATGGCTGTAAACACAGAAGCCCAGCAGGTGATTGAAAATGATCCAAAAGCGACAGCCCTTATAGCAGATAACAACAGCGTTGCCAACCAGCTTACAAACCTGCCGCCAGCCACAACATTACCGGTAGCAAAAGAATCCAGGCCGCTGCCTGCACTGCCTGCTAAAAAAGCCAGTGTTGTTGCATCGGTGGCTGACATTGCGCTGGCAAAAGATGCTGCCATTAAGTACTCACGCTGGTCTTTGCAGTTCTATGCAAGTCCTACCATCAGCTATCGCAGGCTTACTACTTTAAACACAAAGGGTGATAGTTATATACCGGTTGCTGCCAATACTTCGGGCAATATCAATAACTATGTAAAGCATAAACCTGCCCCTGGTTTTGAAATTGGTAGCAATGTGCAATACCAGCTATCCGGCAGCCTCAGCGTTTTTGCTGGTGCGCAGTTAAACTATTCAAGGTATTATATCGATGCCTTTAAGTACCGTACAGAAAAGGCTTCCATTGCACTGAGCAACTCCCTCCTGCATGATACCTTGTCTGGTTACACAGATATCCGGAATTTCTCTGGCTATGCACCTGAGCAGTTGCAGAACAAATACCTGCAGTTGTCTTTACCGGTGGGTATAGAAATAAAAATTCTTGGCAACAAGAAGCTCCAGTTTAATATCGCCGGCGGCCTTCAGCCAACCTTTCTGCTTACCAGCAGCAGTTATCTTATCTCAACTGATTACAAAAATTATATTCAGAGTCCTAACCTGGTGCGTGGCTTTAATGTACATACCAACTTTGAAGCATTCATTTCTTACAAAACAGGTGGGCTTAAATGGCAGGTGGGACCACAGTTTCGCTCACAGCTAATGTCTAGTTATACCAATGAGTACCGTGTGCGGGAGTACCTGACAGAGTACGGAATTAAGTTTGGTGTTAGCAGATCCTTCTAATCTACCATTGCTTTACTAATTGCTTAGGGGTTTACTGTAATTAAGCGCCGCGCTCATGCAGCGGCTTTTTATTTTATGTACTTTTAGGGCATGAAGTATATTCTTTCATTGCTGTTGCTGATCGCGTTAATTCCTTCCTGTAAAAATGCTTCCGCGCCCGGTGCGGGTAACCAAGCCGGTGTAGACAGCGCCGCTGCACCGGATAGCCTGACTGCCCCGGCCTCCTTTTTTCCGGTGGCCGATTATATTGGCGGCCAGCTAAAAATCATCGACTCGCTTCAACTTCCCATCAGTAAAACTGTTATTGTTAATCAGCATGAGGCATTGTCTGCTGCTACTGATACAGAATTGCGTGCGCAGGCGCAACAGTTCAGGAGCCCTGATATCAATGACCCCGCCTTAAAAGCGAAATACACACAAACCAGCATTGCAGACCAAAGTGTGCCTTCTGTAACATTGATTTTTTCTACCGCAGATACCAGTCTGGTGATTCAGAAGATCAATGTGTATGTAAAACCAGACCCCGTGAACAACGACAAAGTAACCGGCGTGTACATGGAGAAACGTTTCTATAAGGCCGACACACTCTATAACCAAAAGCTCATCTGGAAGACTGATAAAAATATGCAGGTGATAACAGAAAAGAAAGTAAACGGAAAAACATTACCGGTAGAGCAGGTAAAAATAAGCTGGAGCTATTAACGCCCGGGCAAAGCCAGACAGGCAGTACAACACAGCAGTCATTAAACCTCAACCCCCTGCCCCGCTACCCATCAGATAAACAGGCAAACGCGTATTGATTTCATGACGTCACAGGAATTTCAACAGATAGCCCATACCATTCCGGTAAACCCGGGTATCTATAAATATTTTAATAAAAACAAGGAACTCATCTATGTGGGCAAGGCCAAGAGCCTGCGCAAAAGGGTGAGCTCTTATTTCAGTAAAACGTTCACCAGCTATAAAACGCATGAGCTGGTAAAGCATATCCACCATATAGAGTTTACCATTGTAGATTCTGAACAGGATGCACTTTTTCTGGAGAATTCACTGATAAAAGAGTTTCAGCCAAAGTATAATATTGATCTGAAGGATGATAAAAGCTTTCCCTACATCGTTATAAAAAAAGAACCATTTCCAAGGGTTTTTCTTACCCGCAAAAAGATCAATGACGGTTCTGAATACCTGGGCCCCTTCACCTCTGTTGGCAAAGTGCGCGAGTTGCTGAACTTCATTAAACAAAATATCCAGCTGCGCACCTGCAAGCTGAACCTGACTGAAAACAATATCGAAAAAAAGAAATTCAAGGTTTGCCTTGAGTATCATCTGGGCAATTGCAAAGGTCCTTGTGAAGCCTTGCAGAGCGCGGAAGATTATCATAACGGGCTGCAGCGCTTAAAGAGCCTGTTAAAAGGAAACCTGGCGCCGGTAATACAGCATTACAAGCAGGAGATGCAGGAGTATGCGGCAGAGATGCGTTTTGAGAAAGCAGAAATTATCCGGAAGAAACTGGAGCATGTAGAAAACTACCAGGCCAGGTCCGTAATTGTGAGCCGGCACCTCGGCAACCTGGATGTGTTTACCATACTTAAAGACGGCGATATTGCCTATGTCAATTACCTGATTGTGCAGAACGGCACCATTGTGCAAACACATACCATTCAGCTGGAGCCGCACCTGGAGGAAGATGATGCAGAAGTGCTGGCTTTTGCCGTAGCGCAATTGCGGCAGACGTTTAATAGCCAGTCGGCCGAAATCATTGTACCCATAGAAATTGAATACCCTGAGCCCGGGGTGGTAATCACTATCCCCAAGGGTGGTGAGAAGAAGAAACTACTGGAGCTGTCTGAGAAGAACGTTACTTATTTTACAGATGAAATAAAGAAGAAAAAGACATTGCAGCTGGAAGGGCATTCAGATATGGATCGCAAGCAGGTGTTGTACCAGCTGCAGGAAGATCTTCAACTATCAGAAGTACCGGTACATATTGAGTGTTTTGATAACTCCAATTTCCAGGGAAGTTACCCGGTATCTGCCATGGTTTGTTTTAAAGATGCCATACCCAGTAAAAAGGATTACCGGCATTTTAATGTAAAAACCGTGGAAGGCATCAATGACTTTGCCACCATGAAAGAAGTGGTTTTCAGGCGTTACAGGCGTTTGAAAGAAGAAGGCCTGTCGTTGCCGCAGCTGGTGATTATAGATGGCGGTAAGGGCCAGCTGAGCGCTGCAGTGGAAGCCATTGTTGAGCTGAAACTGATGGGCAGGATGACGGTGGTAGGACTGGCGAAAAATGAGGAAGAGATTTTTTTCCAGGGCGATAAGCAATCAGTGAAGCTTCCTTACAATAGTGATAGCCTGAAGCTTATCAGGAGGATACGTGATGAGGTGCACCGTTTTGGTATTACGTTTCACCGAAGCCAGCGCAGCCGGGGTACCTTTAAAAATGAACTGGAGGGTATTAAGGACATTGGTAAGGCAACGGCCGATACGCTGCTGAAAGAATTTAAATCAGTAAAAAAGATAAAAGAAGCGGGGGAAGCGGAGGTGGCCAAGGTAGCCGGGGCGTCAAAAGCGGCCATTATCAGTAGCTACTTTGCTGAAAAAGAAAAGGGGCCAGGATAAAAATCCAGCCCCGTTTTTAAAATCCAATATCCTATGAAAAACCGAGGTAAAAGTAGCAAACTAATTTCACAATCCAATACCTCATTAAGGGTATTTTTTTAACTCCGCTAAGCGATAGTATTATTTAATACATAAAAAAAGGCATCGTAAAAATACGATGCCTTTTCAATATAACAGACTTGCTTAGTAAGACCAGAGGTCCTGCTCGTAGTTAAAGATTTTTTCTTTAATATTATCACCTTCCAGCAGGCGCAGAATGGGGTCTTTCACGTAACCTTCAATGAACAGGTCATTGGGGTTTTCAACGGTTGACTTAATAATGCGACTTGCAAACATGCGGCTTTCAAACATTTCTTCCCAGCTTAAACGGGCACCAAAGTTTTTGCCGTTGTAAGCTTCATACTTTGCCAGCATCGGGCGCAGATCTGGGTAGTAAACCCAGAAGAGCGGAGATACGGCCCTGAAAGAGCCATCAGGGTTTTTGATACTCAGCATGGGAGCAATACCTAATATACGGGTATGCAGGCGGGAAGATTCTTTATCGAAAACCACATCTTCCTTTATCCAGAATTTTTCTACCGCGTTAGGATCAAACTCCTGGGTAACCGTAGAATCTTTCATGGTAGCACCGGTGGGGTCTTTCACCCAATCAGGCACCTGGATAACGCCAGGTTCACCTACCAGTTTCTTGGCAATGGCACCAAAGGGTAAAGGTGTTGTAAACCTGTCATCATCAGCATTAAAGGCAGTTACTTCGCCGCTTTTAATTGCATTGAGCAGGATGATTACAAAACGCTGGTTACCGTTATCGCCATCAGCCTTGTAAACGAAGGGAAGGTTCATTTTTTCATGTACGTCTATCTCTCTCCACAAACGCTGCCTGTATACGGCATCATCCTCGCGGATATGCTCATAAGCCAGCGGCGTTCTTTCTTTTACCAGGTTGCGTTCAATAGCATCATCATTACGCAGACTCTTACGGATAACACCGAGGTTGAGTTCGGGGTCAGGCGCAACAGGCTTTGTAGTGTCTTTTGCCGGCGCAGCAATGGTAGCAGTGGCATTCCCTGCATTTTTATTGGTGCTCTTCTTTGCAGTAGTTCTCTTCTTTGCGGTCCGTTTCTTATTGGTCTGCGCGTCTGCATTACCTGCACAAAGTGCCAGCACGGTTACCAAAAGACACAATTTAATGATACGGTTTTTCATTGCTTTCAACGTTTATCTGGTTATTATTTAAGGCTAAAATAAGTTCCGTCTATAGACCTGATTTTGCCACCTGGGCCTCTCACCCTGATTTTATCAAAATATACTACTGAACCTGGTGCCTGTCCTTTGATGAGGTTTTCAGCTACTGACCAGCGCGGACCGTCTACGTTTACTATCTGGTAGATACCGCTTGGGTTGCGCGCGCCAACTTCATAACCTACAACTGCATAAGGAAAGTCAAATTCAGAATCTTTCAGTTTTACCTGCAGACCACCCATTGCTTTAAAAGTAGCAGAAGGAATAGCACCGCTGGTAACAGCTCCTACCATTGGTACGGGGCTGGGCAATTGTTTGCAACGAACTTCAAAAGGCGTTGTTTTGCCATTTACACTGATGTTTACTTTACCGATACCGGGGGTGGTAGGAACAATCATGTAACGGTCTCCACCTGCTGGCTTAATTGAACCATTGGAGAAGCTTACGTTCATTTTTTCCTTTCCGCCAGAACCAGCAGAAATGGTTACGGGGTTTTCAACATCCAGGTATACCACGTTCATTTTTTCGAGGAACATAGAAGCACCTGAAGGAGTACCTACTGTGTATTTAACTATTTCGTCTTTTACTTCTTTCTTACCATCGGGGGTAGTGTATTCAATCTTTACAGCTACTGAATGCTCACCGGCACCGCTGGCAGTTGTTTTAAAGGAAGCCTTACCATCGCTCAGTGACATACGCTGACCGTTGATAGTAATATTAGGCTGTGCAGCGTCACTGAATGCGCCGATACCTGCAGTAATTTCAATATCATCACCGGGCATTGCATACGTTCTGTTAGCCTGGGCAATAGCGGCAAATTTGTTGTACACAATCTTCACCTGGCCTACCTGAGAGTGGATATAATCCACCAGCTGTGCTTCTGAGTTTTTAACGTCATTCTGAAACTTGCTCAGGATGGTTAAAGAAGCAATAGTAGGGGTCATGTGAAAATAATTGAAAGTCCAGTCCTTGGCATCATCTCCTGATTTTTCAGCATTAGCCTTTGGAGGAACCGTCATATCAAGCGGCAAAGTTCTTTCAAACTCAGCTCTCTTGTTGGCGATTGATTTTGCCAGGTCTGGGTTATCCTTAAATTCATCAGGATTCAATACAGACAGCATGCTCTTTTTGTACGCTGTTAATTTTGCGTACATATTCTTGCCTTCGCCTTTTTCAGCGAACAGGCGGGTAGCAGCATCCAGATCATCTTCCTTAAATTCTTCTTCGCCCTTTGCGTCTTTGCGAAGACCGGATTCTTCTTTCAGCTGTTGTTTCATGGTAGCCAGGTAGCTATCCATCTCTGCAGACAGCTTCTTTACCTGGTCTGCTTTTGGTGCCCAGATGGCGGCCTTGGCCTGGGTCTGGGGATCTTTTAATTCTGCGTTAAAGGCAGTGTATATAACGCCATTCTTGGCATCAAGTGCTTTATTGGATGTTGTGATACTCTTGTCAACGGTCTTGAAGGCTTCCAATACTTCATTAGATACATTCAGTGCCAGCAATGCTGTAAGCACCAAATACATCATATTGATCATCTTCTGCCGGGGCTCTTTTGGTAAAGACATGGGTGAGTGAATTAATTTTAATTAAATCAGGTTTTTCATTTTACTTGTAGGGTACCGGATATTGATAAAACAATGGCTGTTCTTTTCTCTATCCTTTTAACTTACTGTTTACCCTGCATGGCAGTCAACATATTGCCATACACATTGTTCAGACTGCTGAGGTTCTTAGCCAGCAAACCAATCTGCTCCTGTGTTTTCTTGGCATCTGCTACGCTACCCTGCATGGCCTGTGAGGCTGTAGCCAGGTTGCTGTAGAAGTTGTTCATTGCCTTCAAATGATTGTTGGTATCCTGTAATTCCAACTCATAAATAGTGTTCAGTGAGCCCAGGTTCTTTGTTAACACCTGCACCTGACCATGGAACTGCTTGGTAGACTCAGAAGCATCATTGAAAGACTGCATGGTAGCAGCAGACTTTGTGTAAGCATCCTTCATTAAAGTAAGGGCGCCGGTTGCTTCTTTTGTTTTAGCAGTATAGTCAGAAGTAGCGGTAACCACTTCAGATACATCTTTAATCTGGTTAACGGATGTTCCGAATTTCTGGAAACCTTCGCTTAATTTCTTAAGGTTAGTGGGTGTAATGTCAGCTTCAGCCATCATTTTGTCTAATGAGTTCAAAGATGCATTACTGCCTGAGTTGCTCATTTTAGGAAGCGCTTCTGCCAGTGCAGCCATTTCCTGGCCTGGAGGCGGTAAGAACGCATATATCAAAAAGATTGCAGCTTCAGTTAAAAGACCAATGGTCAGCATTTGGTTTGCGAACGTAAGGTGAAGAATCTTTGCCCACGCACCAAAGATTACTACCGCAGCGCCTACGCATACGAATACATTCACTAATTTGTCTGTTGATTTGCTTACTCCAGCCATAGTTTTCGTTTTTTTTAGAGTTTGTTAAACGGGTTTTTAGAGAAAAGGATATAATGTTGATTTGTTTAAAATCAATTAGAAAACGCAATTGTCTGTAAAAAATTTTGTTGCTGTTTTGTTAATATCAGCGTTTGCCCTGTACAGATGGTAAATCGATAACAGTGCGGAAACCAATATAAGATTTAGCGGTATCCTGGTACTCATAAGCGCGGGTACCGGTCTGCAGGAAATAGCCTACATCTTTCCAGCTACCACCACGGATAACTTTCCTTTTCATACGCGGAGGATCTGCATCCTTTGCGTTGTAACGGATATCCGGGTTCATATCATGCTGGAAGTTATAGCCACCCTCATAATAAAGGGAAGAAGTCCACTCAGAAACGTTACCGGCCATGCAATACAGACCGAAATCATTGGGCCAGTAGCCATCTGCACGTACGGTATAGAAACCGCCGTCTTCAGGATAGTTACCACGACCGGGTTTGAAGTTAGCCAGTAAGCAGCCTTTCTTGTTTCTCAGGTAATAGTTACCCCAGGGGAACATAGATTGTGAACGGCCACCACGTGCGGCATATTCCCACTCTGCTTCTGTAGGCAGACGGAAATCAGATTCCTGCGACCTTTTCTTTGATTCAAGAAACGCATTCATGTAATGAGTTCTCCACTCGCAGAAAGCAGTTGCCTGGTTCCAGTTTACACCTACAACAGGATAGTTGCCGGTAGCAGGGTGAGAGAAATATCTTTTTGTCATTGGCTCATTATAAGAGTAAGAAAAGTCTCTTATCCAAACCAGCGTATCAGGATAAATGCGAACGTCTTTTTTAATGATAAACTGTGAACGGCCCTTGCCTGCGTTTTCCCTGCGGGCTGCTTCCTTTGTATCAAAAGTTTCTGAATGATACACCAGTTTATTGGGGTCAATTTCTTTTTTACCAAAAATGCGGTTTTCTGGTGTCAGTATCAGCTGGTCAATCTTCTCAACGGTTGATTTATCACCCCATTTAATAGTAGAGGCCTTTTTCCAGTCGATTACGTCTACACCATCTACGCTTTTTACAAAGCCCATCAGCTTTGCAGCAGTAGAGTCTCTTACCCACTGTACAAACTGGCGGTATTCATTATTGGTAATCTCAGTGGCATCCATCCAGAAGCCATTGATAGAAACCTGCTTGTTACGGGCAGTATATGCATAGTTCACATCCTCATCACTGGGACCCATGTGAAAGGTTCCTGGTGGAATGTATACCATGCCGGGAGGTTTTGGAAGTTGATACTTGGAGGCTGGAGCTACTCCGTGCAGTTGGCCGTCGTTTGGCAACCCTTTGGAGGATTTTCCGGATTTGCCGCAGCTTGCCAGCAATACGGCAGCAGCTGCTAACAGAATGGACAGGTTTTTCATTTTCATAATATTAAAGGGTAATCGGCAAATAGAATGTCTCGTGAACATCAGCTAACAAGTTTAGAAATTTTTTCTTAATTATCAAATCGTAAAAATCCCCGTAGGTATTAAACGAGAATTATTATTGATTATTGTACAAATAAATAACTTCATTGATTATTTTACAAAACTATGTCCCTCAAGTTGTTGCATGAATAAGGCAAAGCTATTTACCGGGGGCTTGCAAGCATAATTTTGGCACAGGTAAATGAGATAGGTTTCCAGATACTCCTTACCCTGGAGTAAGGGAAATTTCTCATTGGGGACAGATGAAGACTGTAGAACGCCAGCCGGGTTAAAAATATGCAAAATATCAAATATAACTTCGTTAAAATTTTTACCCGTAACCACGATCTCGCTGTAGCCATTTGTTAAAATAATGAGCAGATTTGCCCATCCACCGAAAGACGTTGGGTAACGCGTAGTCAATCCCAATAATGTGCCAATCATTGCTATTGACTGACGTTCCCACTCCTTCTTATCCAATACGCGCGATAAATACAGCAGGTTGCCGGCCATCACAGAATTGCCAGAAGGAACGGCGCTGTCGTAAATCTCTTTCTTCCTGATGATTACATCCTGCTGGCCTTCATGGGTAAAGAAAAAAAACGGGCTCTCCCTGTCTGCATATTTGCTGATGATTTCTTCCGTGATCTCTTCGGCCTGCTCCAGGTAACTGGCATCCCCGGTAATTTCCTGCAAATCTATCAATGCCTTTACCAGGTAGGCAAGATCATCAAGGAACGCGGGTTGGCGGGCAATACCACTCTTGTAGCTGTGGTAAAATATCCCATCCACCCGCAGGCTGTTGAAAATACAGCGCATGTTGCGGATGGCCAGCTGACGGTAATGCTCTTCTCCCGTAGCAGCAAACGCCTTGCTGCAGGCGCTGTTCATCAGCGCATTCCAGCCCAGCAGCATTTTATCATCCAGCAGCGGCCGCGGCCTGTTGCTTCTTCGCGCCAGCAACTTTTTGCGACCGTCCTCCAGCATTGTTTCCAGTTCTTCCTGCGTAATGCCTTCCTGTACAGCAAAACGATCTGGTGGCACCGGCACATGCAGAATATTGTTTCCTTCCCAATTGCCTTCGTTGGTGATATCATAATACCTGCAAAACAGGTCTGCTGTTGGGCCCAACAGCTCCTGCACTTCGGCCCGACTCCATACATAGAACTTTCCTTCTTCGCCTTCGCTGTCTGCATCCAGCGCCGCATAGAAGCCATCTTCGGCCGACATCAGCTCCCGCTCTACAAAGGCAATGGTGGCTGCAATTGTCTTTGCATACCTTGTATGATGGGTAACCTGGTAAGCCTCACTGAGGGTGCTCAGCAGCAGCGCATTATCATACAGCATCTTCTCAAAATGCGGCACCAGCCAGTCATTATCGGTAGCATACCTGGCAAACCCGCCGCCGGCCTGGTCGTAAATACCACCATACAGCATTTTATCCAGGCTCAGGCAGGCCTGCGCCAGCGCAGCTTCGTTTTTATAAAAATGAAAGTAGCGCAGCAGGTACTGGATAGAAAAGGTCTGCGGAAATTTAGGGGCCCTTCCAAAACCGCCCGCGGTTTTATCAGCCGCCTTCATCAGGTTGTCAAAGATCAAATCTGCGTTCTGCTTCGTAAAAACCTGGCTTTCATCGCCCACCGGCTCGCCCACTTTATTGGTCTGTAGCAGGTGAGCGGTGAGTCCTTCCGCCTGGGCGGTCACTTCCTCCCTCCTTTCAGCAAAAGCGCTGGCTACACCCTGCAATACATCGGTCCAGGACGCCCGGTTAAAGGCCTTTGTGGGCGGAAAATACGTGCCGCCATAAAACGGCTTTGCATCCGGCGTCAGGAACACATTCAGGGGCCAGCCGCCGCTGCCGGTCATTACCTGTACGGCATCCATGTAAATATGATCAAGGTCTGGCCGTTCTTCCCTGTCTATCTTAATATTTACAAACTGCTCATTCATGATGGCCGCCACTGCAGGGTCTTCAAAGCTTTCACGCTCCATTACATGACACCAGTGACAGGCAGCATAACCGATACTTACAAGGATCGGTTTATTCTCTTTTTTTGCGCGTTGCAATGCCTCATCTCCCCAGGGGTACCAGTCTACCGGGTTGTGGGCATGCTGTTGGAGGTACGGACTTGTTTCATGTATCAGCCGGTTAAACATGCTTCATTATTTTAGTATACTTATAGCTGCGTATAACAGTTGGGTGCAATGTAGTAATTGAGGTGAAAATGAAATTTGCTTATTTGCTGCGGCCAATGCATGACCATATGCCTGTAAAAGGCAGGTCATTCACGCCTGTACAAACTGCGCCAAAAGCGATACAGCCGCCAGGGCAATGCAATAAAGCAGTAATAACAAATAAGCAATCAGGCCTGGTTAAGGCTGGCGAGGTATTTATCCAGCGCCGCCACCATGGAAGGTGATTGGGGAAGCGGGGCCTTTATATCAAGTAATAAACCGGCTTCTTCTACAGCACGTGATGTATTGCTGCCAAAGGCGCCAATCTTGGTACCATTTTGTTTAAACCGGGGGCAATTATCAAACAGGCTTCTTACACCGCTGGGCGTAAAGAAACAGATTACATCAAACTCTTCCTGCACCAGTACTTCCTTTACATCTGCACTGATGGTGCGGTACATGTAAGGCGTTGCATACTCGCAGTTATGTTGTTTCAGCCAACCTACAATCTCGTTATCCTGCTGGTTCTCAGAGACCGGGTATAAAAATTTCTCGTTCTCCTTGTGTTTGTTGATAACATCAAACATGCTCTTATTGGTACCATCAGCACCATAAAACACCTTGCGTTTGCGGTAAAGAATGAATTTCTGGAGATACAATGCCACAGCCTCAGTGATGCAGAAATACTTGGTATCCTGCGATATGTTCACTTTCATCTCTTCGCAGGTGCGGAAGAAATGATCAATGGCGTTGCGACTGGTAAATATTACCGCCGAGTAATTAGCAATATCTATCTTCTGTTTACGGAATTCTTTTGGTGGGATGCCTTCCAGCCGGATAAACGGGTGAAAGGATAATTCAATACTGTATTTTCTGGCCAGTTCGTAATACGGCGACTTATCCGTTTCCGGTTTGGGCTGGGTAATCAGGACTTTTTTAACTTTTTTTACAGCAGGTGCTGTATTTCTTTCACCGTTCTTTACCATTTCTTACTGGATATGGTTTCGCAATTTTAGATTGTATTCCTAAAAAACATTAGTTAATAACACTTAGAAAAACCCGAGTAATATTTTATAAATCAGCAAAAGTGGCACTAGCTCGAAGGCGCAAAGGTACATAAAAAAGTGAAACTGGCTAACTTTAACTTCCCTTCTTACCGGTGCAAATGACACAATGTACCGGTAGGCAAAAAAGCCACCAACCATTACATATGAGAGTGTTAGCAGCACATTTCCCCAGGATGGCAGAGAAAATGTCATGACAAACAACAACGGCAACAGAAAAATGGCCAGCAGCTTATTTACCAGGAAGACGATAAAAATATAGGTATCGGCTGCCTCACGAATGTTAAAAATCCACCCGGTAAATTTCAGCATCACAAATTTTACGAGGTACACCAGCGCAACCGCCAGAACACAGTACAATAATAAGAGCCAGAAACTGTCGCCCGGCATGGCTTTATAATGTTGTAACAGGAAGAAAATGTACAGCCCGGCTACAATGACGAAGAAAATGTTGAGGAAAAGCGAGGGAAGTGGCGTTTGAAGCAACTGCTCCCTTATTTGTTTCTGGCGCAATGAACCCCTGAAGACAAGGCCCGTGAGGTTGCCCAGGTATTTGCCAAACAACAGTTTAATGAGCGCAAAAAAGAATAACAGGCCAGTCAACAAATAGAATAAGGCATCTTTACCCCCTGGTGCGCGTTCTTCTTCCCTCCGCATCAGCGGCTGGCCTTCAAAATTGTACAACGCATTTACCCTAATCACTTCTTTATACCGTAACGGGCGGCTGCTGGCTTCAAAGGGCCATTCCGGCACTGCAGGGCCGGCGCTGGCAACGGCGGGTACGGTATCTGCAACAGGCTGCGCCAGTAGCAAGCTGTCCTTTTTTACCGGCGGCGGTATTGGCTTTCTGGTTGGCTTAACGGGTACAACAGCACTGTCTGCACGGGCAGTATCTGCCGCCGGCACCTGGGCAGTCAACTGCCAGGCAAATAACAAACACCAAAGAAAGAGAATATACTTCACAGTAGCTGATTGCTTTACAAAAATACGAACAGTTAAGGCCTCATTAAAAACTAAGAGCCCCGTAACAGAAATTAAAAATAATTCAGGTAGCCGATGTGGATCTTCGACTGCCGCAGATCAAACTTTACATCATCCCGCTTACCGTTAGCGTAGGAAATATTAAAGATGCCTGCCTTTGTTTCAAATGCCAGTCCAAGCCCCAATCCTAAAAACGTATTCTTTGTTTGCAGGCTCACACTTTTGTTTTCTGCCCAGCCATAATCTGCAAATACAAAGAAATAAGAGTTCAGTCCTACCAGGTAACGATATTCTGCTGTACCCACTGCATAGTTGGAGGCAAAAATGCTTTGCTCATCAAACCCGCGCATTAATTTATATCCGCCAATCTGGAACAGCTCATTGCGGAAGATGGCCGGGCTCTGCAGCCAACCGCCACTAAACGCCGTTTTAATGGTAGACTGTCGCCCGATCTGAAAATATTTTGCCAGCGAGGCCCTGATGGTAAACTGGTAAGATTTCAGTTTAATGGTATCGTACAAAGCGGTGTAGGCAAAATCAGGATCGCTCATTTTGGCAATTACATTGTTCTTTTTGATGTTGCGCGTGCCCGTGGTAGCCACTAACTGCGCCTCATAACCGCGGCGGGGGTTAAGGCGGTAGTTGGTTTTGTTGATATCATAGTCTATGCCCACGTTTACCGAACTAACATCTATGGCATTGGGCAATTTACGGGTGGCGCGGATGGCCACGGTGTCTACATTCAGCAGGTTAGTACCCAGCAGTTGCACAAAGAGCTTTCCTACCTGGCTGGCAGAAAGCGCATATTGAACCCCCGCAATGAAGTTGATATTAAGGTAAGAAGAGTCTTTTTTGAAGAGATCAAACGACGTAACAATGCCAAAAGGAGAACCAAACAGGTAGGGTTGCTGGTACTGGAGATTCAGCTTGGGCGATTTTTGCTGCAGCTGCTGCCAATCCAGGCCAATCAGCTCGCCATTGCCCAGCGCATTTTTAAGGTTGATGGTGGCCTCACCGGTGAACAACAACTTGGTGCGCACCTGTTCATAACTATTATTAGATACCTGGTTGGCGGGCAGAAAACCTACCAGCACATTTACCTGGCTGCTCTTTTTGGGCAGCAGGTAGAGATTGAGTACGGAGCCTGTGCCCAGCATGGTTAAATCCCAGGATTGTTTCTGCTCTATATACGGTAATTCAAGCAGGCGCTTGTTGATGTTTTGCATTTTACTTTTCTGGTAATAGCTGCCTTCTTTTATGTCCAGGTAACGCTGCAAAAAAGCGTTGTTGATGCGGGCATTGCCAAAGACACGCAGGCTGTCTATCTTATATTGCGGGCCTTTGTCTACTTTAAGCTTTGCAGTAATACGCTCGTCTTTTACTTCCATACTGTCTAACTGAACCTTTGCAAACGGGTAACCGCTTTCTTCATAATAGGCCAGCAGGCTTTCTTTTAGTTGCTGCAGCTTTGCCATATCCAGCGGTTTGTTCAGCAGCGTCTTCTCGTTCCAGCCTGCCTGCTCCAGATCATGTTTGTTTACAGAAGAGGTATTAATGGCGGCAAACGTATATTTTTCTCCCAGGTAAAGATGAATGCGCGCAGCGGTGGAATCATAGGCAATGCTGTCTAACGAGGCAGTGGGATAACCTTTTTGCTGCAGCAGCGAGGGCAGTGCGGCAACATAAGTGGCACATACCAGCTGACCGGCAAAATCTTTTTGCAGTGCCAGGCTGTTGATAACAACACTGTCTTTGTCTACCGGTATAATCTTTAACTGGTATTGTGCAGAAAGCATAGAGCTTACGGATAGCAGTATTGTTGCCAGCACCCACTTTCTCCACCTGTATCCGCTTACCTTTGACATGTAGAATGATTACGCTGTAATTTCCGAAAACAATCGCTATGGCTGGCATTTATGTTCATGTACCGTTTTGTAAGAGAGCCTGCCACTACTGCAATTTTCATTTTTCGGTTTCGCTCAAAAATAAGAACGATTTTATAGCGGCTTTATTGAAAGAAATCAGCCTGCAGCAAAATTATCTGCAGCAGGAAGCGGTAGACACAATTTATTTTGGGGGCGGTACGCCATCATTGCTATTGCCCCAGGAACTTACAGCCATCATGCATGCGCTTCGCGCGAACTTCAGCATCAGCCACCATGCAGAAATAACGCTGGAGGCCAACCCGGATGATATCAACAGTACACAACTCATGGCCTGGCGCCAGGCCGG
>DATJGC010000208.1:0-7259 GCA_035495345.1 Chitinophagaceae bacterium
CTTAAAATAAAATACACTGTTTCTAAAATCAACCTCAACCCCGTGCCTGCTTCTAAGTTCGATATTCCTAAAAGCGGTTATCGTGAACTCACCTATGAGGAAAGTCGGAAAATGGGTATTGGCGGCTAAGCCTTCATTCGCTTTATAACAGGAAATATACGGTTGAGGAGTCTTCATCCTGGGCTGATAGCTACCATTTACTTTGCCCTGGTTAAGCCATTGTTGTTGCCTGCGGCGATGCGCCTGCTATGGCTTGTGAGCAGGTTAACGGCATTGTTGTTCATCAGCATATACAATTGCTGCAATAACAAAGAGAGTGGAAAATAATGCACTCAGAAAAGGATTAACAAAAAAGACAATGATTGGGGAGCTCTTACTTGTGCATCTTGATGCGCAGGTTAAACAGCTGCAGGCTTGAACCTGATTGTGAAGCTGCAGAAGTTTGCAACTTGTATTTTACGGGCAGAATATAAGTGGTATTCCCTTTCTGGTAGGTAACAATGGAATTATAAGAAACAGCGCTCTTTGATTTTTCCTGGCCAAAAACCATACTGCCTTTGTAGGTAGGTCCGGCTTTAAGGGTAAAACCATTAGTGGTGCGGATGGGTGTAAACTCAGGTTTTACAGCCTTGTCTTTAGACTTATTACCACCGCCGCCCATGCTGGCCAATGCAAAAACACCCAGTCCAACCAGTAGGGCACTGATCAGTACTTTTTTTGCAGGTAACAACAATATGGAACGGGCTGATAACATTATGTCAAAAGTAAGAAAAATATTTGCTAATTCACAAGCCGCTCGTCAATTATTTTACAATTACCTTAACCTACATTAAAACGGGGTTAAAAGTTTTGGCCAGGATAAGGTAAATCGTTAACTTTCAATAACCCGTAATACATGAGTGAAAATCCATCCCGGCAAGACAAAGAAGAGTTAAGAGAATTATTACGCCAGTACCAGAACCTCAAATCTGGTCGCGCCCACAGCTTCCTCGACGAAGATTCCTTTGAAAAGATTATTGACCACTATGATGAGGCAGAAGATTTGTCGATGGCCCTGGAAGCCGTAGACCTAGCCACCACACAATATCCTTATTCCTCCTCCCTCCACCTGAAAAAAGCAGACCTGCTGATTGCCACCCGCCGGTATGCCGATGCCCTTTCTATACTGGACAAGGCCGAAATATTAGACAGCAGTGATATCAACCTTTATATTTTAAAAACGGATGCCTACCTGGCGCTCGACCAACAGGAGAAAGCGGTAGTGATTCTTGAAAATGCCCTGCAGCATTTTGAAGGGGAGGAGCGCATTGATCTTTTGTTTGAACTGGCCGATGTGTACGACGATTACGAGGAGTTTGATAAAATATTTGATTGCCTGAAACTTATACTGGAACAGGACCCAATCAACGAAGAGGCATTGTACAAGATTTGTTTCTGGACAGACTTTACCGGCAGAAATGAAGAAAGCATCAAACTCCACAAGCAGATTATTGAAGACTATCCTTACAGTGAACTCGCCTGGTTTAACCTGGCCGCAGCTTACCAGGGCATCAAACTCTATGAAAAAGCCATTGATGCCTACAAATATGCATTGGTGATAGATGAAAAATTTGATTATGCCTATCGCAATATGGGCGATGCCTATATCCGTTTACGGAAGTACAAAGATGCCATTGAGGTACTGGAGAAAGTGCTTGAACTCTCCCGCCCCGAAGAAGTAATTTATGAAGCCATTGGCTATTGCTTCGACAGGATGAAAAATTATGCGCAGGCCAGGTTCTATTACCGTAAAGCCACGCATCTTAACCAGGGCAACAGTAAATTGTATTACAAAATTGCCCGCACCTATATCAATGAGCAGCAATGGCCACAGGCAGTGAAGCAGCTGGATACCGCCATGCAGATACATAGAAATTATCCTGATTATAATCTTGCCATGGGAGAGTGCAAGATGAACCTGGGCGATATAAAAGAAGCCATTCAGTGCTTCTCTGTGGTGGTAAGGGCACGCCCCAAAAATGTGGCCGGATGGCAGGCGCTCATCTGCTGTTTGTACATTGCAGAATTTTATGATGAAGCCACTGAGCAGGTGCTGGCTGCGTTAAAACACACTGAAAATAAACCACTTTTTCTCTATTATTATAGCGCTGTTTGTTTTGCTTCCGGCAAATCAAAAGAAGGACTGTTAGAGTTAGAAAGGGCACTCCACAGGGCACCCAAGCTGGTCAAGAAATTTGTTGAACTCAATCCCTCCATTCTTCAGAATCAGCAGGTAGTAGACCTGCTGGCCCGGTTCAGGCGCAGTAAAAAGAACTGATGCGCTTACTTTTAACTTGCCGCCGCAAGCTATGTTTGCCCTTCTTCCTTATTTTTGCGCGGCATTGCTGAAAGTAAACTATCACCTAACTACTATTAATAATGAATTTTCATCTTTCGCAGATCCCGGAAAGAACAGACAAGCCACGGACCAATGGCCTTACAATGGTGATGGATAAAGGATTGAGTGTAGAAGAAGCAAAGAATTTTCTGAGTGTTGCGCACCCGCATGTAGACATTATTAAACTGGGTTTTGGCACTTCCTTCGTTACGCCCAACCTTAAAGAGAAACTGAAAATTTACAGCAACTATAATTTACCCGTCTATTTTGGCGGAACCCTTTTTGAAGCCTTTCTTATTCGCAACCAGTTTAATGATTATATCAATGTTTGCAAGGAGTTTGGTGTGCAGTATATGGAAGTGAGCGATGGGTCTGTAACCATACCCCATGCAGAAAAATGCGGCTATATTGAGAAGCTCACTAAACATGGTACGGTGCTGAGTGAAGTGGGCAGCAAAGATGCAGAACATATTATCCCTCCTTATAAATGGATTGAGCTGATGCGCGCAGAACTGGAAGCAGGGGCCACCTATGTAATTGCAGAAGCCCGTGAAGCCGGTAATGTTGGTATCTATCGTGGCAGCGGCGAGGTGCGTGAGGGCCTGGTACAGGAAATACTCACCCAGATACCGGCAGAAAAAATCATCTGGGAAGCACCGCAAAAAGGCCAGCAATTGTATTTCATAGAACTGATTGGTGCCAATGTAAACCTTGGCAATATAGCGCCGACGGAAGTAATTCCGCTGGAGACCATGAGACTGGGATTGCGTGGTGATACTTTTGATCTCTTTCTTGATAAAGCCCTGTCTAAATGAGAGAATTTGGTCTGATAGGATTTCCTTTATCACACTCTTTTTCAAAGAAGTACTTTACAGAAAAATTTTTGCGCGAAGGCCTGGCAGATTGCCAGTACGAGAATTTCCCGATAGAGGATATCGCCGCACTGCCGGCCTTACTGCAGGCGCATCCATCGCTCCAGGGTTTTAATATCACCATTCCTTACAAAGAAAAAGTTATCCCGTTCTTATCGGTCCAGTCTGCCGTGGTGCAGGAGATGGGTGCCTGTAACTGCGTACGCATAGCAGGCGGGCAACTCACCGGCTATAATACTGATGTTACCGGGTTTGAAATGTCGTTATTGCCGGCACTGTCACCGCATCACCAACGCGCGCTCATACTGGGCACAGGCGGTGCTGCGAAGGCCGTGGAATACGTTTTGAAAAAAAGGGGTATTCATTACCGTTATGTTTCTCGGCAGGGAGGCGGCAATCGTTTTTCTTACGAAGACATCAACGCGGCTGTGCTGGCAGATTACACTTTAATTGTAAACACTACGCCGCTGGGCATGTACCCCGCAACAGAAACCTGTCCGCCGCTTCCGTATGAGGCCATCAGCAGCCGGCATTACCTGTTTGACCTGGTGTACAACCCTGCTGTTACCAAATTTCTTGCAGAAGGTGCTGCCAGGGGGGCCGTTACAAAAAACGGTGCAGATATGTTGCTGATACAGGCAGAGGAAAGCTGGAAGATCTGGAATGCAGCTACAATGTAAACCGCTCTTTTAATGCCTCAGGAAAGGTTACCATCTTTTTTGCAGCATAATCAAAACATACCATACTTGTTCTGGCGGTGGCCAGCAGTACGGTCTTATCACCTGTTTCTTTCTCCAGTTTGTAATAGAGCGCAAAGGAAGTTTTGGCAATTTCTGTGAGTGCCACCGAGGCAATAACGGTATCGCCGTAAAAGATTTCCTGTTTAAATGATATGGCAACATCGCTCATGATCATACCCGTGCCGCCAAAGTCAAGTTCCGTACAGCCGTGGTAAGCTAAAAATTGTAAGCGTGCTTCATGAATAAGCGCCAGCACCTTGTCGTTGCCAACATGGCCGCCGTAATTGAGATCGGTAATACGCACTGGTATTTTAGCACTAAACGTAAAGGATGCTGGCAATTCAATGCTGACTCTGGGCATAGTAAAATTGATTATACGGTAGTAACCGGAAGATAGGCATAAAGCCAATTACTTATCCTGCTCCAGCAAATCTTTAAAGGAGAGAATATCCATAAAGTTAGCAGTAGACGGAATAAAAGAAGACTCGCGGATCTTGCTGCGCCATTCCTGGAAACGTTTTTTCCAGGTGTCACTGTCGCGGATAACATTGTCAAGGTACTCTGTAGGTTCTTCCGTATCGCCATTAAGGTAACGGATAACATTGGCAAATTTGGCGGAAATGCGGGTAGTCTCGCCATTGGGGCCCAATATGCTCAGGTAGTTGTTATTGGTAGTAAGTACTTCCAGGTCGTGTATCACCTGCCCGTACTGGTCTACAATGGGAGGCGAGGCAATTACAATAGAGGTTTCGGGCAGGGTATAGATATCACTTACCACGGCATATTTTAAGGGGCGGCCGGGGCGGACGGCGCCGGACGGGCCGGTGTTCGTTTTCTGGTTACCTGCCAATGATTCTGCGCCAAACCTGTCAGCATTATTGATCTGCGTTTGTGGCTGCGCGTTAGTGGGCGTGGTTGGGCTGACCGTACCTGCAGGGGGTGGTTGTGTAAGGGCGCCACTGATATCAATAGACAAATGGTTGCTGCCGCTGATAGCTGTAAGCAGCCAGGCACCCAGCAGGAGCACGGCTACTGCAGCGGCTGCGGCCATCCGGTAGACGGGGCGCCGTTTTGCCGGCAGCGGTATGGTTGATGGCTGCTGCTCATCTAATACCGAAGCAATCTGTTGCCAGGCAGCGGCTGGTGGAACCGCGCTGGCAGATAATATTTTTAGTGAAAGATCATGGTATTGCTGATCATCGCTTAGCCTTGCTGCAATTTGCTGCCAGTTGTCAGTTGGGGGTTGAATGCTGGCGGCCTGCATTCTTTTGGCAAGGGTGTCAAATGCAGTATCATCGTCTAGACGCGCACTGATAGCTTCCCATGCAGCAGACGGGGGCGCTGCTTCAAAATGATACATGGTATGTCTTAGCCGTTCAGACATTTTGTTGGGTGATGGAGGTACTGTTATTGCCCAGGAATTCCTGGACTTTTTTCTGCAAGATAGCTTTCGCTCTTGCTAATTGTGATTTACTGGTGCCTTCGCTGATGGACAGGATATCTGCAATCTCCTTATGTGAATACCCTTCTATCACGTACATATTAAATACAGACCGGTAGCCGGGCGATAATTGCTGTACCAGGCCAATGATATCTTTTTCAGCCAGCTGGTCAAGCACGTTAAAAGCACCATCTTCAATATTGTGCTCTTCTTTCTCACTAATAGTAGTCAGGTTAACTTTGCGCCGGTAATGTTCAATGGCAGTATTTACAAAAACCCTTCTTACCCATCCCTCAAAAGACCCTTCTCTCCTGAATTTTTCTAAATTTCTAAAAACCTTTATAAAGCCTTCTTGTAATAAATCCTGGGCGTCATCACTGTTGTTTGAATAACGCAGACAGACAGCATACATTTTGGGGGCAAATCGTTGATACAACCTTTCCTGAATACGTCTGTCACCGGCAAGGCATCCATTTATTAAGTCGTTCTCAGTAAGGTTATGGTTGCTTAGTTCATCCAATTTCTACCATTTATTTATTACGCAATATACTTCATTGGCTGGCTGCGAGTGATTGCAAAAATGCGACCAGTTTGTCGGCCGCTTTCTTACGATGGCTGTATAACTCCTTTTCTTTCAGGCTCATTTCAGCAAAGCTTTGCTGGGCGCCCTGGGGGATGAAAACGGGGTCATACCCAAAACCACCCCCGCCCGATGGGGTTTTTGCGATGTGGCCTTCACAGCTGCCCTCAAAAAAGTACTCGCGCCCGTCAATGATTAAAGAGATGACGGTTCTGAAGCGCGCCTGCCGGTGGGCTTTGCCTTCCAGTTCGCGAAGCAGCTTCTCCACATTTTTCTCACAGGCCTTGTCTTCTCCGGCGTAGCGGGCGCTTTTTACGCCGGGTGCGCCGTTCAGCGCATCTACCTCCAGGCCGGTATCTTCACTAAAGCAGTTGAAATGAAACTGGCGGTAGATGGTGCCTGATTTGGTGGAAGCGTTTTCCTGCAGGGTATCATAAGGCTCCGGGATATCTATATCGATGCCCGCCTGCCTCAGGCTCACCAGCTCAAAAGCGTCGCCGATGGCGGCCTGCATTTCTTCTACCTTATGCTGGTTATTGGTGGCAAAAACAAGTTTCATGACGGGTTGATTGTGCAGCTATGCTATACGTTAAACAATTGTTTCAGGCAGTTCCAGAGTTTGCTTTTCAGTTGTTTTCCTTCAGCGGTAGGGGTATTTAATTGCTCCGCGGGGGGCGCTTGCACAATGGCACAATCTGCCACCTGCTCAATGCTAAAGAATGAAATGGCGGGCAGTCCCAGGGTGGTGCTATCCACGCCCATGAGCAGCAAGCGGGTACAGCCAAGCTGTGATTGTAATTGTGTGAAGGAGGCGCTGGCGCGATGCTGGTTTACGATGGCCACATCGCCCAGGTTCAGTTTGCAGGCCTGCAGCACCGCCGTAAGGAAATTCAGCTGTTCATCGGGCAGGTATACATCTGTTGCGTAGTTTACCACGATGCAGATTTGCTGCTGGTTTTTGCCGAGAAAGGGAATGGCGGCTGCGACTGGGCTGACCGCCTTTGCAGGCTTTTCTGCAGCCTTTGGGGCGGCACCTGGCTTCTCTACCAGCACCATGCGGTAAAGGTCTGTCAGGAGAGCCGCGTTTAAATCGAGGTTGTTTAAATCCATTGTAATAATCGGCGGGCAAGATAGAATCAATTTTGTACGAGCCGTATTTTCTTTGCACACATTTCAAAAAAATATTTCACAATAATAAGTCTATTGACACCGGTAATGGTTGCCAAAAACAATTGTAATTTTAAAACAT
>DATJGC010000209.1:0-3671 GCA_035495345.1 Chitinophagaceae bacterium
GCCTCATCTTCTTTAGACCACTTCTTTCCGTGATTGCCGGATCTGCTGTAAGAAGGCCGTTCATCATTGGCCATTGGCTCATCATCTTCCAGGTGCCATTCACGCGAGTAGTTGACAGGCCTGCTATACTTTTTTACCGTGCTGGCCTGTATACGCGGAGGCGCCGGTGCCAATGCCAGCGTTTGCAAAGGGTTAATGGCTGCCGGCAACAGTAGCCTGTTTTTGGCGCGCGTTACCGCCACGTATAAAATGTTTACTTCTTCTGCCAATCGGTTGCGTTCATGATCTGTCATTACCCCGCCTTCGTGCTGCGCAATATATTTCTTCAGCTTATCCTCGCTTATAAAATCATCCAGCAAGGTTACTTCGTCGTATTCCATTCCCTTACAGCGGTGTACCGTACTATAGATCATGTCTGCGTCTTCCTTGCTGTTGGTGTGATGATTTTTTAATTCATTAATAAGCTGCGGCAACCTGGCGCCAAATTCTTTTACCACTTCCACCATCATACCCAGGCTGCTGTCTTCAGTTTTTTCAATATAATCTTCCAGCTCCTTCATATTCTTCATGCCGGCAATCAACTTGTCTTTTATCTTCTCTGGCTTTCCATTGTACAGGTGCAATACATCATAGAGGGAAGCGCCCTCGTCTGCAAAAGTGTAACTACTGATATTACCTTCAAAATACAGTTTCTTCACCTGGCCATGCTGCCATTGCGCAATGGCATTTAACAGCAACCCTGTGTTTGTTCTGCCCAGGGTAGCTTTTGTATGGATGCTGCTACCCGCGCGGCCGGCACCTATTACTTTTACTGATGGCGCCTGCTGCAAAAGGCTTTTCCAGGCAAGTATCTTATTGGCCACCAGTGCCACTTCATCATTAAACCGAAAGCTGTTGCTCAGGTGTTTTACCGGAAAGCTTACCTGCTGCAAACTGTTGATAGCATAACGCCAGCCATAAATCTGCTGGTGCGTATCTCCCACTATCACTTTTACCGCAGCTTGCTGCAAAAATACTTCCAGCATGGCGGCACTGGCATCCTGTCCTTCATCAAACAAAATATAGTCAAATGAAAGCACCGGCTGACTTAACTGAAATTTCTTTAGATAGAAATCATGCGTTACGGGCAATTCACCTTTATCCATCTTAGCTAGCGCCGAACGGGTGTACTGCTCAATCTGGCTATAGAAATGCTGTACAAACGTGCGCGCCTTTGCGTCTGTAACGGTATCTGCGTATTGGAGATCCTGCACCTTTGTGGCGCGACTATTACAAAAGTAGCTGATAAACTTACCTACATGACTGGCAATGATAATATCTGTATGCTGATCACCGGTTTGTATACCCAGCAATTCTGCCAGTTCATAATTTTTATACCCGGGCGTCAGCTGGTACTGAAATCGTTTTACAATAAATGGATATGCCAGTGAATGCGCCGTTTCTACCTGCACATGCTGAACGCCGGCCGCAGCAAATTTTTGCTGCGCTTCCGTCTTTACCGTCTTATTAAAGGCGAGGTATAAGATGCGGCTGCCTGCAGGTCTTGTTTTGGCATACTCAATTAAAGTGGTTGTTTTGCCGCTACCCGCCACCGCGTTAATCACCAGGTTACCCTGCACGCCCATAATATCCAACTGTTCACCCGTAAGCTCCATAAGCTACTGTTTCAAACGGCAAATTACTAAAGATTTTAGGATTGCGAACCGCTCGTTTTATATGTTTCTTTTGATAATATGCAGCTACATGGATAGAAATTAGTTCACAAATAGCTCATCCGTAAAAAGCCATCCTTTTTGTCCTTTGCCAGGGTGCCAGGCCGGAAGTTTTGCTACGGGAACCGCCACAATTTTTAAATAGTTGACTGTGGTGGCAGAAAAATTACAATCATAACCCCGCATATAGGTAGGTCGCAAACTGTCTGGCTGTTCAGGTATATAGCGAGACAATCGCTTCAGCGCTTTCTCATTGTTGCCACCCCACACTTCAATCAGTGCTGGGGGCATTATATAACCACCAATATCTATTACACTGCTAAGCGTAACGCTGGAGACAGTTACCGGCGTTGGATAATGCAATAGCATTTCCATCTTATTTCTTCTGAACCCAAGCCATTTGCCATTGCGGTAATTAGACTCACCCTTTTCACCATTTATCAATGTCTTTGCTCCTGCAACACCTTTAAAGACTGAGTCGAGCGGCGTTAAAGACCTAATGGAATCTGCACGGAAAGTATTCTTGTAAAACGTGGCCACAATAGAATCACTGCCTATCCAGCCAGCCTTGTAGGCACGGGCTTTCAACACACCGCTATTATCTATCAGCACTCCCTCTTTATATAAGGATGAATGAATACTGTCCGGGTTGCTGCCATCTGTAGTATACCGGATGCTAACGCCTTTTATATAATGCTTCAGCTTTAGCGCAATGGGTGCACCGTTAATGATCCGCTCTTCCGTTTCCAGCACAGGCGGGTTTAGTTTTAACAACAGGGTGTCATTCATAAACCCGGTTTCAAACCGAATCTTTTTCTGCGGTTGCGGTATGGAGGCAATGGCTTGCTGGTTTACCGGCGTGTTCCAGAGGTAAACCGCCTGCAGCTTCGGGAATTTAGTAAGCACTTCAATATCTTTTTTACTGACGCTGGTGCCAGACAAAGACAAATGAGAAAGCAGCGGAAGTTGTTGTAAGGTTGCGAGGCTACTGCCCGGTACCGTGCTGAAATTCAGGTTCAGCTTTCTTAATTGCTTAAACTGTGCAATGGCGGTTACGTCTGCCGCTGTTAAGGGCATATACGCCATGTCTAATGATACCAGCTGTTCTTTTACGGCTTCCAATTCTTTCAGCGAAGCGGTAGAATAATTCTGCCGATTGTAAAAATTAGCTGCCAATGCGGGTGAGCCCATCGCCAACGGATGCACCAGCCTGTTTGTGTTATTGAGCTTTTCTATGTCTTTATCTGCCGCGGCGGAGAAATCATATAGTTCCTCCTCAGGTGTTGCACTCATCATTTTCTGCGCCAGCAGCCGAAGCGTATCACGTGCGGGCAGGTCTGCTAATTTCTGCGTAAAACTGGCGCCTGATTTTATCCAGTGAAACAATATTGCCGTTTCATCTTCATCAAGCTGTGGTTTGCCTGCGGGTGGCATATGCTTCTTCTCTGCCTCGGGCAGTGCTACTCTTTGCAATAACAAGCTGGCTTCAGGGCGGCCGCTTTCCCAAAGGCTACCATGCTTTCCGCCTTTTAACAATAGCGCCTGTGTTTCCATTACCAGCTGGCCTTTTGCTTTTTTGAGACTGTGACAGCTCATGCATTTTTCTTCCAGTATGGGTTGTACCATGTCTGTAAATACAATGGCCCTGGCAGGGTCAATAGATGGTTTTGTTTTTTCAGGCATTACCGGTGCCATCAGGTAATTCTCTCCATGTGTTATGTTAGAACCCTGGTGCCCTGTAAAAATGACCAGCACAAAACTGCCGATGGCCAGCAACTGCGGCAGGTATTTTTTACGATGGATGTTATTACGCCAGGCATACCAGCCAAAGCAAAATAACGACAAGGCCACACCACCCCATTTATGCCACCATAGGGCCTGCGGGTTATACCCTTCTTCTTTTGATAACAGGAAACCCATGACAGCCGTTAGCGCGGCCGTTAAAGCAGTAGTGAGCAG
>DATJGC010000210.1:0-6897 GCA_035495345.1 Chitinophagaceae bacterium
ATTCTCAGAAAAAATTTTAATGGGGAAGCTTGCCTCTTCTTCGGCAATATGTTCTTTGCTGATCCCTTCCCAGTTGGCGTAACCAGGGTTGGGTGCATTCTGCTGCAGCCGTGGAGATTCCTGCTGGTGCATAAGCACCTGTTGGGTAATATTTTCTTTGTACTGCCCCCAGAGATACTGTTGCCAGCTACTGGTTAGCAGCCAGGCAAATACCAGCACAAAAGGCACAAAAAAAAGTATTTTCCACCGGTTATTGTATTGATTTAACAATAACAAAAACGGGAGGAAGAAAAACAGGGCGGTGGGTCGTATCAGCAATAACGCCACTGCGCATAGTCCTGCAAGTAAGGAAAAATAAATACGGCGCTGGCGGAGGCAGCAAACAAATATCATCATCAGCAGCGGGATGAACAGATACGATTGTCCTGCCCCGATATGTGCTTTCCAGGCTTCCGTGAATAACATTAACGAGCCTTCTAGCAACACCAGCGTTTTCTGTAAGGAGGTTCGCGCTATCAACAACGCCAGCAGCAGGCTGATCAGCAGCGCAGCATATTCAGCCACCAGCCAAAGACGGGAAATGCTTTGTTGTGGCAGATCTGCCACCGGGTATAACAAAGCATGAAAAAACGGAGAAGCGGTTACATTGGCCACCTGCAGGCTATCAAAATTATCCGGGTCGTAGTACCTAAGCCCATCGCCGTTCTTCCATTTATAGAAATAAGGAGACAGTCCATCTTTTTGCATTCTTGCACCTACCACGCGGTTGCGCAGGTCACCGGCGTATTGTTTTTCCAGGTGTATGTCGCGGTAGATGGCCCAGCACAGTACCATCGTGCAAAGGAACAATGCCAGTTTGAAAGAATGTGTAAACAAATAGCCTCCTGCTTTTTGAAGCGGCAATATAGACATTATTGTTACTGGAAAATGCCAGCATGCAACTGGTTCTTACGGTAGCTTTTTTTGCGGCGCCATCCTGCTGCTACCGGCTGTTTGCTGTACTTTAACATAGAAATTCCGATCTACCTTAATTTCCTTTTCGTCTATACCCGCAGGAAGTTTCATGCTTTGCCATTGTGTGCCGGGCTTTAACCAGTATTCTTTACCTGCCAGCAATTTGATGGGCAGGTTAAAACCATTGATACAATTGGTATACCTGTACTGCAGGGTATTGCGCTCAATTTTGTATTCAAATACCGGCACCTGCGTGGTGCGGAGGTATTGGTCAAAAACCTTTGATAAATCTACATGCCCCTGGCGCGAGATATAGTTCTCTACCTGCTGCGTGGTAACCGTTTGGTGGTAAAATGTTTTATTAAGACCGCGCAGGATGTTTACAAACACAGAATCATTGTTAATGACCTGCCGGATGGTATGCAGTAAAGAACCGCCTTTGCAATACATATCTCCGCTGCCTTCCCGGTTAATGCCGTAGGTACCAATGACGGGTATATCGTTCGCAATATTCTTTCGACTGCCAATCAGGTATTCGTTGGCGGCTTCTTTTCCATACTGGCATTCTGTAAACAGTGTTTCAGAATAATTGGTAAAACCTTCGTGCAGCCACATATCTGCCAGGTCCTTGCTGGTGATATTGTTGGCAAACCATTCATGGCCGCTTTCATGCACAATGATGAAATCCCATTTGAGGCCCCAGCCACTGCCAGACAGATCGCGGCCCAGATAACCGTTCTGATACTTGTTTCCATAGGCTACCGCGCTCTGGTGCTCCATGCCCAGGTGTGGAGATTCTACCAGTTTGTAGCCATCTTCATAAAAAGGGTATGGGCCAAACCAGTATTCAAAACAACGCAGCATCAGGGGCACCTGTTTAAACTGTTCTTTTGCCTTGGCCAGGTTATAATCAAGCACCCAGTAATTGCAATCCAGCGGCCCCTTCAGTCCATTAAAAACTTCTGAGAAATTTACGTATTTGCCGATATACGGAATGATATTATAATTGTTGATGGGGTTTACTACCTGCCATGTCCAAGCGCTTTTTCCATTGCCCAGGTCTTTGTGTTGCTGCAGCCTTCCATTGCCCACGGCCACCAGTGTATCGGGTACCAGCATGGTAAGCACTGCACCGCTATCCGGCTCATCACTCTGGTGATCTTTACAGGGATACCATACACTGGCGCCCAGTCCCTGGCAGGCCACGCTCATCCAGGGTTGTCCGTTGGCATCCTGTTTCCAGATCCAGCCACCATCCCATGGCGGGCGGATAGCTTCTCTCGGTTTGCCGGCAAATGCAATACTGATGGCTTGCTGGCTGCCCACCGGCAGGCGGTCTTTAAAATGCAGATGGTATACATTGCCCTCCCGCTGAAAGGGAATGGAAGTACCGCCAAGCGTAATGCTATCAATGGTCATGGGTTCCTGCAAGTCTATCTGCATGGCATTGGCCGGCGCAAGCACTTTAAAAAGAATGATGGTGCGGCCACTGATGGTTTTGCGCGCGTAATCCGGCTCTACGGTAATATTGTAGTGCAACACGTTCCACCAGCTTCTTTCTTCGTTTATACTACCCCGTAAGCTGTCCTGGTGGGTGGGGGGCTGCGGTTGGTGCAGCACCTGTGCGGGCAACATACATGTAGAGAGCAAGAGAACCAGTAAGAGTAATGATTGCCTGGAGGATATTTCCACGGTATTGTAATTTTAGATGGCTAAATTTAGCCGTAGTTTCTGAGATATGCAGTTAAAAATGTACATACGGCTGGCGGCTATGCTTAGCGGTTGCGTCTTCATGGCGCGCTGCAACCCTACCGGCAAAGATGCTAAAAAGATTTTTCATTACAACGAGGTAACGGGCATTGCCAGCCTTGACCCCGCCTTTGCCAAAAACCAGTCTGTGATGTGGGCCGTACACCAGCTCTACAATACCCTGGTAGAAACCAATGACGAACTGCAGATGGTGCCCTCGCTTGCACACAGCTGGGACGTATCGGCAGACCGCAAAGAATACATTTTTCATTTGCGCACCGATGTTTTTTTTCATGATAACGATGCCTTTGCCGAAGGTAAAGGAAGGCGGATGACGGCGGCCGACGTACTCTACAGTTTTCAACGTATCATGGATAAAAATACCGCCAGCAGCGGTGCCTGGATATTCAATAACCGGGTAGACAGCATTCAACCATTTTCCGTGGTAGATGATTCTACGTTCAGGCTGCGTTTATTGCGACCCTTCAATCCCATACTCGGACTGCTGAGCATGCAGTATTGCTCTGTAGTGCCGCATGAAGTGGTAGAAAAATATGGCAAAGATTTCAGGAACCATCCCTGTGGCACAGGGCCGTTTGCAATGCTTGCCTGGGAAGAAGGACAAGCCATGGTGCTGGCAAAAAACCTGCGTTATTTTGAGAAAGATAGTACCGGTGCTGCCCTGCCCTACCTGGACGGTATAAAAATTTCTTTTTATGATAGCAGGGCCACCGAGTTTTTACTCTTTCAGCAGGGTGAGGTAGATTTTGTAAATGATATTGACCCATCTTTTAAAGATGAAGTCATCAATAAAAAGGGTGAACTCAAAAAAGATTGGGCCGGCAAGGTTGTATTGGCCAAACACCCTTACCTCAACACAGAATACCTGGGCATAGTGGTAGACAGCAGCAACCCGCTGGTACAGCATTCACCACTTCGATTGAAAAAAATAAGGCAAGCCATCAACATGGGTTTCAACAGAAAAAAGATGATGCTCTATTTGCGCAATTCCGTGGGCATTCCGGCAGAAAGTGGTTTCATACCCGCGGGTTTTCCCTGTTTCGACAGCGCATTGGTGAAGGGTTACCGGTATGACCCCGTAAGGGCAAGACAACTGGTGCAGGAAGCGGGCTTTGGCAATGGCAAGCCTTTTCCGGTGGTGAAATTACTTACCATCCCCATCTATGCAGACTTTGCAAGTTTTATTGCAAGAGAGCTGGAAGAAACGGGTATTGTGGTACAGGTGGAAGTGGTGCAGAAAAGCCTGCTGCTTGAACAGACGGCAAAGTCCCAGGCACTGTTCTTCAGGGGCAGCTGGATTGCCGACTATCCGGATGCGGAAAATTACCTCAGCGTTTTCTACAGCAAGAATCCGGCACCACCTAATTATACACGCTATCACAACCCTGCTTTCGATAAGCTGTATGAGCAATCACTGGTAGAAACAAATGATACGCTTTTGCAGGATATGTACCGCCAGATGGACCGCATGATCATTGCGGACGCACCCGTAGTGCCGCTATGGTATGATGAGGTGTTCAGGCTGGTAAACCCACGCATAAAAAATTTCAGGGCCAACGGACTGAACCTGCTGGAACTGAGAAGAACGAAAAAAGAATAACAAAATACTACCGCAGCAATTCGAAGGGGTTGTATTTGCTTAAAGACTGTTAATGCAGTTGATTACCTGTTTTATCATTTGTTCATTGATATCCAAATGCGTTACCATTCTTATTTGCGTAGGTGAAATGGCGATGCATTTGATGCCGTACTCGTAGAATTTTGCCACCAGTTCTTTGGGGGTATAGGGCGGCAGCACTTCAAAAATGATGATATTGGTTTCTACCGGCAGCAGGTTGCCCACAAACGGTTTCTGCTGCAGTTCCATTGCTATCTGCCGCGCGTGAATATGATCAAGCTCCAGTCTTTTTATATTGTGCTGCAACGCATAGAGCCCCGCTGCTGCCATAAAGCCTGCCTGGCGCATGCCACCGCCAAAGACCTTGCGGATGCGCCTTGCCTGTCGGATAAATTTTTTATTACCAATTAAAATACTGCCAATGGGGCAACCCAGTCCTTTATTGAGACAAATAGAAATACTGTCGAACATTTGCCCGTAGTGCTCCGGTGTTTCATGGTTGGCCACCAGTGCATTAAAAAGTCTTGCGCCATCCAGGTGCAAGGCCATGCCGGCTTCAGTGCAAACGGATTTTATTGCCATGATATCTGTGCAGTGGTAACAACTTCCACCGCCGCGGTTGGCGGTATTCTCCAGGCAAACCAGCGAAGTCCTGGGCTTGTGCACATCATCCGGGTTAATGGCATTTTTTACCTGTGCTGCGGTAACGCGGCCCCTGTCTCCATCCAACAGTTTCACCTGTGCGGCTGCATTAAAGGCAATGCCACCCCCTTCGTATAGATAAACATGGCTGGTCTTTTCGCAAATCACTTCATCGCCCGGCTGGGTATGGCATTTAATGGCAATCTGGTTGCTCATGGTACCGGTTGGGCAATAGATGGCTGCTTCCCTACCAAACATTTCTGCTGCAAAAGCTTCCAGCCGGTTTACGGTGGGGTCTTCCTCAAACACATCATCTCCCACTTTAGCATGCATCATGGCGTCCAGCATGCTGGCACCCGGGCGCGTAACTGTATCAGAACGTAAATCAACCGTCATGAGTTTTTATTTACCGGTAAAGCAAGCAATGTATTATTTGTAAAATCAGTCCGTAAAGTTCCGGTATTTATAGTCTGCAGCAAAGATATTTGTTCAGGTCTATCGGCAAATGAGACGATTAATTAACGGGGGCCAGATGAGCGTTCTTCCAATGGCCTTACACAAATTTGTATCTTACGTGGCTATTTATTTTATCAAAGCATTGACTACATGAAAACCATTGGCATTATAGGAGGCATCAGCTGGTTGTCTTCCGCTGAATATTACCGCATCATCAATCAACTGGTAAACCAGCAATTAGGGGGCGTACATTCTGCGCGTCTCATTTTGTATTCTGTAGACTATGAAGAAATAAAGCAACTCACTTTTGCAGACAACTGGGCGGGCATTGCGGAAATGATTGGCAGCATTGCACAGGCATTGGAAGCAGCGGGTGCGCATTGCATTTTGCTGGGGGCAAATACCATGCACAGGATTGCAAAAGACGTGCAGGCCCGCATCCGCATCCCGCTATTGCATATTGCGCAGGCCACGGGTGCTGCCATACGCGCAGCCGGACTGAACAGTGTTGCGCTTCTGGGCACAAAGTATACCATGGAGCTCGGTTTCTACCAGGAAGTATTGACAGACTTTGGTATTAAAGTAGTATTGCCCGATGCGGCCGACCGGCAATTTGTGCATGATGCCATTTATAACGAAATGGGTAAGAATATCTTTCTGCCTGCTACAAAAGCAAGATTACTTTCTATTATAGATTCGGTGGGTAAACAGGGTGCGCAAGGGGTTATTCTGGGTTGTACTGAAATACCCTTGATGATACAACAGGCAGATAGCCCGCTGCCGGTATTTGACACCAGCTTTATACATGCTGCCGCGGCGGTTAGGTTTGCGCTCAGCCTGCCGGAAGATTTGCCGTTGTAAATATTTTTTAAGGTTGCCCGTAGTACTGTGTAGCCAGCAGGTAATAGGGCGCAAAAAGGTGGTGCTGAAAAATATTGTTGCCCTCATTGGGGTACAATTTGTAATAAGCCGCATCCGGCTGCAGAATGATGGGTGTACCCGCGCGCTGGTAATTATTATCATGCACATACTTCGGCTCGCGCATTTGTGGCAGCGTTTTTTTTACAAATTTAAATACCATGCCACCGAGGTTTCGTTCAAATCTGCGCTGCGCATGATGAACGCCGTTTTTCATTCTTTTGTATTTGTATTTTATAAACCAGCGGGCCAGCAGGGGTTGTTTGTTCAGCTGCGTATTAATGTGCACAAAGGGATTGAGCGGGTTAAAATCGGCGGTGGTTTGTATGGAAAAGAGTGTTTCCGGCACCCAGTCGGCCGCATTCAAAATCGTAAATCCCCAGCCGTTGCGGGTGATAAAATCAAAATCGTACGCATAATACAGGTTGCCCACTTTGGGTGCCGCGCTGCAATACGTTTTATACACAATATCTGCCGGTAGTTCTCCTTTTTGCGAAAGATAAAACAGGTAGCTGCGGGTAAGCGTGGCCAGGGCCCCA
>DATJGC010000211.1:0-4649 GCA_035495345.1 Chitinophagaceae bacterium
GCCTGAAAAGGTGCAGTGGTTGCCAGCAGCGTTATCTCCGGCACCAGGTAGCTAACATCTCCCACATCGGTTGAGCCGCCATCTGGGTCTGCCCGCGTAACTTCCAGTGGTTTAATGGCGCCATTAATTCCCTTGGCTTCGCTTCCATATTCTTTCATGATGGTATTCGCAAACTGGATCTCCTCTGTTGTATAACTTACCGGGCCTACCAGTTCCATATTTGCCTGCAATGCGCGGGCGCCGGTTTCATTGATAAGCAATTCATAATCGCCACTGGTAAGACTCACTGCGCTTTCTACCCCGGCCATGGTGGCGGCGCCCGCGGCTACTTCACGCATACGTTTTTCTACTGCCGCCACGCCGCTGCGTTTAGAATCACGGATCCATAACCATACGCTGGCTTCTGCGGGTACCACATTGGGTACATCGCCTGCTTTTTTAAATACATAGTGCATGCGTACGCTGGGACGCACATGCTCACGCAGGTAATTAATGCCATGCGTAAAAAATTCAGCGCCGTCCAGCGCACTTCTTCCGTTCCAGGGGTCTGCTGCTGCATGCGCGCTCTTGCCTTTGAATGATATAATGTAACTCACCATTGATTGTGAGCTTTGCATATTGGCCTTGTTTTCAAAATCAGGATGCCAGTCGAGACAAACATCCACATCATTGAACAGGCCTGCGCGGGCCATGTAAATTTTTCCGCCGATGTCTTCTTCGGCCGGCGTACCATAAAAGCGGATGGTGCCTTTTAATTTGCCTGCGGCGATGAGTTCTTTGATGGCCAGCGCCGCCCCCAGGCTGGCAGCCCCAAACATATTATGGCCACAACCATGGCCCGCTGCATTTTCTTTGTAAACTGATCTTTGCGGCACTGTTTTTTGCGATAAACCAGGTAATGCATCAAACTCACCCAGTATGGCAATAATGGGCTTGCCTGTTCCAAAAGATGCAATAAAGGCGGTGGGCATTTCGGCTACACCGCGTTGGGTGGTAAATCCATTTTTCTCAGCATAGTCTGCCAGTATTTTGGATGACTGTGTTTCATTGAGCGCCGTTTCTGCATACTTCCATACAGAATCACTGAGGCTGATCAATTCCTGCTGGTGGCGTTCTACTGAAGCCAAAACAGATTTTTTGTTCTCCGGTACAATGCCGGTTTTCTTTTGCGGGTACAGTAATATAAACTGCAGCAAAAGCATGCACAATAGCAGTAAGTTTCTCATGGTAGCGTTGTTTACTCGTCAAATTACGAATAATGGAGGAGCTAACTAGGAGTTTAAAAGAGAGAAAGAGGCTAGGGGTGCAAAAGAGAAAAAGAGGTAAAAGAGGATTGAGGGTTGTATGATTGCTACAATTCAAAATGGAGGCGGAGCGCAACAATATGTACGGGGCCGCGGTCTTTGTTGTACGCCGGGTGGAGCACCCACTGGTAATCTGGGCTGAGCGTACATTTTACTGCAGGGATAAAATAGCTGTAGAAAACTTCAACAATATGCTCGCTGGCATAACGCAGTTGCCCGTCACCAATGATGAAGCCATAGCCACCTGCTGCAAGATAGGCACGGTGATCTGCGGATAGCCCATTGCGTACCAGCGCCAGCCCTAGTTTATCAGCCGCGCGCCGCCAGTGATGACCCGGTATTGAAATACCGGCCGACAGGCTCCTGTCTATTTCTGTAAATGCCCAGGTCTCATTTTTTCCGTCATTCACACTGTAGCGGAACAAGGCACCGACTGCTTTTGTATTGTATTCAGCGTTGAAATAAAAACCTTTCTTCTCACGGCCAGCCATACGCGCAGTTGCGATATCAGGGGCAACCGACTGCGCCATGGCTTTTGTTATTGCATCCCTGTAATTACCCATGCCGGCTTTATTATAAAATGCGCCCAGTCTTGTCACCAACGTTCTATCCGCACCCAACAACCATTTTTTTTCTGCTTCCGCTACTATACCAAACGCGTTGGGCAAGGCATTGTCTAATTTCTGCCCATTGGCGGTTACAGGTACCTGCACAATAGCGGTGCGCAGCGCCCAGCTTGGGTACCGCAGTTCCAAGGCAAATCCATTGGTATAACCCCGGGTGTTGGCAGGGTAATCCCAGGCACCGGCACTCATCAGGCTCCAGTTCATAAAATCTGTGCGCGGGTCATGGCTATAACTATTGTCGTCAAAAAAGTCTGCCAGGCTAAACTTGCCTGCGCGCAGGGCCAGGTAGGCAGCGGGCAAATGAGCGCGCAACTGGTTTTGATCATTTTCTACCCATGTGCCCGCCTCTTGTTGCAGTGGTACCAGTTGTTCAAGATAGGCTCTTGCCAGGTACAGTTTTGGCGCAGCACTGCCTATGCGGAAGGTTTCTCCATTGGGAAAGCCAGCCACGCCGGTTGCTTTGCTTAATCCTTCGCCGCCGGCTATCTCCGGGTTGATGTACACTGCGGCATGCTTCCATAACCTTCTACCAATATAATACGTGTTGGTAAAGGAAGTTCTTACAGGTTCCGCGGTCTGCAAACTATTGGCACCGGTATAGGCGGCGCCAAAATTGAAATGGTATTGCGGTATAACGGTTACCTGTAAGTGCAGGCTCCAATTGCTTTGTGCCAGTGTATCCTTTATTATTTGCGCATGCACATTGATGGTTAACAACAATATTATTGGGCGAAGCAGAAGAATGCGTAACATTTTTTTCATGCGCTGGAAATTGCTGCGCAAAAATAGAGTAGCCGGTTCGGCTGCTGGCATGGGCGGGGTAGAATATTCTTGCATAACAGCTTGTTAACAATTGCAATTGCAATGGGCATGCCACTTTACACAGCCATGGCTTGTAAAATCTGTCAGCGGTTTATGGAATTTTGCTATCAAAATCTCTTAGTAAAGAACATTTCTTCCGGAAGCAATTCATAATTACCAGCGTCGTCTGCAGACCGTCGCCCCATTACCTGTTATCGCATCACCCGCGTTGCATGGCCCGCCGGCCAGGCCAACCAATTATTCACTACCTAAAACAATTTTACGATGGAACTTGCACAAATACTTTCCGCAGATGTACTAGACATACTATTTGATGAGCGCAACAAAGCATATGGCGCTTATGATCTCCGAAAAAATTACCAGCGCAGACTGATAAAAGCATTAATGATAATGGCATTACTGGTGCTCTTTATCTGCTTTGCGTATATCCTCTTGGGTTCAATGAAAAAGACTACCAGCCTTGTATGTGTTGGCCCGGTTGTAAACTTAGCCGCATTGCCACCGGAACCAAAAACCGTTTTGCCCCCGCCGCCAAAAGCCATTCTACCACCCCCATCTGTAAAGACCGTTCCGCTAACAACACCATTGATTGTGAAGACCGAAGTGGATCCGGATGACATGCCCCCAACAGTAGAAGAATTGCAGGAATCAAAGATTGGATTACATCGTACCGATGGAGCAAATGATAATGGCATTGAGGCGCCGCCTGTCGCGGAAAACACCGGGCTGCTGGTGGTTCCTAAAAAAGAGGAGCCCGATACCAGGTTTATACCCATTGAAGTAGAATCTACTTATCCCGGTGGTGTAGCTGCCTGGACTACTTTTCTTAACCGTAATCTCAACTACCCGCAGGCTGCCATAGACAATCGTATTGAGGGAACCGTGTTGGTGCAATTTATAGTAGATGCAGATGGCAGTGTAAGTAATGTGGCCGCCATCAGCGGTCCTGCAGAATTGTTTGCATCGGCTGTAGCGGTCATAAAGAAAAGTGGTAAATGGACGCCGGCCTTACAAAACGGCAGTTATGTGAAATCATATAAGAAGCAACCGATCTCGTTTAAATTGTTGAGCGAAGAATAAGTCGGTATTAGTTCTTTTCTATTTCCAGTGGTGGTATGCGTAGGTCTAAAAATCGACAATCATCTTACATTAATCTTTGTACAAACAAAGGCGCACCGGAAACCCGCTGCGCCTTTTATTTATCGTTTTGCATGCTAATCATTTTTATTGCCCAATGGCACCTACTTTTCTCAAAAGTTTGCGGTTGCCGCGCTGATGCATGAATTTAAATACCAGTGCATAGATGGCCGGCAATATCAGCAGCGTAAGTATGGTAGCGGTTATTAAACCACCAATCACCACTACGGCCAATGGTTTTTGGGTTTCGCTGCCAATACCGGTAGACACCGCCGCAGGCATCAGGCCAATCATGGCCATGAGCGCTGTCATCACTACCGGGCGTACGCGTGAGATGACCCCTTCCCGGATGGCTTCGTCTAAATGCATGCCGGCGTCCAGGTTTTTACGAAATACTGAAATAAGAATTACACCATTCTGGATACAAACGCCAAACAGCGCAATAAAGCCGATACCTGCTGATATGCTGAAGTTGATGCCGGTAATATGCAGCGCCAGTATACCACCAATAAGTGCAAAGGGTACATTGATGATGGTAAGAAAAGCGTCTTTGACATTGCCATAAGTAATAAATAAAATCAGGAAGATGGCCAGTAAACAAATGGGTACAACACGGCCAAGGGTTTTTGTTGCCCGTTGCTGGTTTTCAAACTCGCCGTTCCATGACATCTTATAGCCTGTGGGCAGGTGTACTGCTGCATTTACTTTTTGTTGTGCTTCTGCAATGGTACTGCCCAGGTCACGCTCGCGGACTGAAAAT
>DATJGC010000212.1:0-9782 GCA_035495345.1 Chitinophagaceae bacterium
ATCAGATAACCGGCATTGGCATTGGCATGCCGGGGTTTGTAAATGCGAGAACCGGCATCAACTATACTTTTTTAAAGAACGGCAATAAGGGTATTACCACGCATATCAGTGAGCAAACGGGTTTGCCCGTGTTTATAGACAATGATTCCAGCCTGGTGGCATTGGCCGAATTCAGGTTTGGTGCAGCCAGCAATAAGAAGAATGCCATGGTGGTAAATCTTGGCTGGGGTATTGGACTGGGGATGGTGCTGGATGAAAAATTGTTTCGGGGTAATAATGGCTTTGCGGGTGAATTCAGTCATATACCCCTTTTTACCAATGGCAAATTGTGCAGCTGTGGCAAGCATGGCTGCCTGGAAACAGAATCTTCATTGCTGATTGTAACAGAAAGGGCACGCACGGGGGTAGCAGAAGGAAAGTTAACGATGTTGAAGGGTCAACTGGGTAATGCAAGCGCCGAGCAGGATTGTGCAGCGGTGTTTGATGCCGCAGGAAAAGGAGATCGCTTTGCGGTTTCCTTGCTGTCTGAAGCCGGATACATTGTTGGGCGCGGCCTGGCCATCCTGATACATATCATCAACCCAGAGGTAATTATTTTAAGTGGAAGGGGCGCCGCGGCGGGTAAACTTTGGTTACCCCCCATACAGCAGGCGTTGAATGAACATTGTATTCCGAAGCTGGCAGACAGTACCGAGCTGGAAATATCAGCACTGGGTTATGAGGCAGAGATAGTAGGTGCGGCAGCGTTGGTGATGGAGAATTATGAAAAGATATTGTCGCAAAAAGATAAAGAGAGTCGTCTTTCTGTACCGCTGAATTAAAATGTTCAGCATTCAATTATTGGCAAGCATCGTCCTTAATTAATAAAAGTTTATCATCAAAATTAAACTAACTGCAAAATGAAACCGAGACTCATGGTTAGACAGGCAATTGCAATGTTATCCCTAATTGCACTTTTGCTTACAGGGCTGTACAGCAATGCACAGGTGAAAAAGAATGTTACGGGTGTTGTAAAAGATCCGGCGGGCAACCCGCTTTCTGGCGTTACCATTCGCGAGAAGGGTAATAAAGCCGGCGGGGGCGTAACCGACGACCTGGGCAAGTTTTCAATCAAAGTAAACCCTAATGCAACACTTATCCTCAGTTCTGCTGGTTTTCTGCAACAGGAAATTGCGGTTCCGGAAAACGGCAATCTGACAGCTGTGTTGCAAACCAACAACAAAGAATTATCAGAAGTGGTAGTAACTGGTTTTGGTACAAGAACAAACACAAGAAAATTATCGTATTCAGTTACCGCCGTAAAGGGCGCTGAACTGGCTGCCGCCAACAACTCAAATATCGGCAACGCTTTACAGGGTAAAGTAGCTGGTGTTACTATTTCACAAGGAACCGGCGGACCTTCTTCCAGCTCGCGTATTCAAATAAGGGGTAATGCAAGACTTGATGGTAATACAGAACCCCTGATAGTATTGGACGGTATTTTAATTGAGCCTGGTACAACCGGTGCAGATTCATGGGGCAGCAACCAGGATTTTGGTAACGTCATCAAAAACCTGAATCCTGACGATTACGAAAGTATCACTGTATTAAAAGGATCAGCGGCTTCTGCCCTGTATGGCGCTAAAGCGTTGAATGGAGTACTGCTGATTACTTCTAAAAAAGGAAGAACCAAAAAAGGACTTGGTCTTTCAGTTTCTCATACTGAATCTTTTGATAAAGCATATAAGATGCTTGACCTCCAGAACGAGTTTGGTGGTGGAGTTAGTCCAACTTTTGCAAAAGATGCGCAGGGTAATGATGTAGTAGATATTTCTGCCACTTATTTTCCCAATCCAAATGGCGGCTATTCTTACGGACCAAAATTCGACGGTCACCTGGTAAAGGATCTTGACGGAAGAATGATTCCCTGGAAGGCCAATGACCCGTTAAAGGATTTCTTTGTAACAGGTAAATACATCAATACAAACGTAGCAGTAGAGGCTGCTACTGAAACTGGAAGTTTCCGTTTTTCATATACCAATCTTTACAACACGAGTGTAGTACCCAATAACAGTTTCAACAAAAATGCCTTCACACTTCGCGTAACGCAAAAGTTGTCTTCTGCTATTTCATTGGATGCAAGTGTTAATTATACCTATGGTAAAGTGGCCAACCCCATCAACCAGGGTGGTAACAACAACCCCATATTTACCTTTATGTACAATGCGCCACGCAGTGCAGACATAGCATATTACAATAAACATTATGCTGATCCTGTTAACGGTGGTGTATTGAAATCTAACGTATCAGCGGATCCTTATTATTTCGCACATTCTGTTTTCTTTCCATTGTACAATAACAACATCACCCGCCAGGAGAACAACCTTTTGGCTAATCTGGATTTGAAAGCACAGATTTTGCCATGGCTGAATTTCCTTTTACGCACCAACATTAATAGCTACAATGACATCACCGAGAATAAGCAGAACGGTACTGGCATTGGCTATACCGGCGGTTATTATGGGCTTGATCAAAGTGCTTACAAAAATACCCGCGTGCAGGGTTTGTTAACTGCCACACGCGATATCAACAAGGACCTTAGTTTTAGCGCAACCATTGGAGGTGAAACTTACAACAACCTTGGTGGTCCTGTTTCAACTGCTCATACTAACGGTGGTCTGAATACACCCAGCCTTTATTTTATTGGTAACTCAATAGGCGCGGTTACTGCCAACGTAACGTACAATCCCAAGAAAAGACTGGACGCGGTATATGCCTACGGAGACATTACCTGGAAGAATATGCTAACATTGAACGCCAGCGTGCGCAATGACTGGTCTTCTTCCCTTACCTATGCAGATGGCCATGGTACTTATTCATATGCTTACCCCAGTGTGGGTCTTGGTTGGATATTTACTGAAATGCCCTCTTTCAAAAATTCAAGGGTAGGTTCTATTGTGTCTTATGGTAAGCTGCGCGGTAGCCTTGGATATACCGGTTATGATGCAAATCCCTATGCTACCAACAGTACAGGATTGTACGGTCAAACCGGCACGTTCTATGGCCCGGGTAATTCAGCCACTACCATTTATAGTTTTAATGGCAGCACACTGGGCAACCAGAATCTTAAAAACGAGCTTGCCCGCGAAATTGAATTTGGTGCAGAAATGCGCTTCCTAAATAACAGGTTAGGCTTTGATGTAACCTGGTACAAGAAAAATTCATTTAACCAGATTCTCGGATTATCTGCTAACCAGGAAAGTGGAGTAGGTGATCGCCAGATCAATGCCGGAAATATCCAGAACCAGGGTATAGAATTATTGGTAACGGCACAGCCAGTAAAATCAAAAGATTTTAACTGGAATATGACATTCAACTTTACAAAAAACAAGAATAAGATTATTGAGCTTTATCCAGGCGTTGTATCAAAACAACTGGAGCTGGGCTTTGGTGCTGACGTTGCTGCTTATGCATATGCAGGCAAAGACTATGGAACGCTTACTACCGGTTACGGATTTGCAACCTACCAGGCCAAAGATGCCAGCGGTAACCCTGTAAGCAATGCTAATAATGGTAAGAGAGTGATAGGTGCTGCGCCCAATGGTTCAACTGGCGACTATTACACCTTCCTCCGTTCTCAGGATTACGATGGCTCAAGAAAAGACCTGGGCAATATTATGCCTAAGTTCCTGGCAGGTACCATTCAGGAAGTGTCTTACAAAAACCTTTCACTCAGTGTACAAGTAGATGCTAAAGTAGGTGGTATGATGGGTTCCGCTACTGACCAGTACGGTATGGAAACCGGCAATGGTAAAGCAACCTTGTTTGGTCGTAATAAAGAGCTGGGTGGTATCACCTTTGTTGACAAAAACGGGGTAACACGTGACGACGGTATCATCCCTGATGGTGTCTTTGCTGCTGGTGTAACCGGTACTACTACTGCAGGTGCTGGCAAAGATCTTGGTGGTATGAGCTATAAAGATGCGGTAACAGCAGGCTATGTAACACCTGTTCCTGCTTACGCCTATTATGAGAATCTTACACAATGGTCAAGCGGTATCCGTGAAGTTTCCATTTTTGAAAATTCATGGGTTGCCCTGAGACAGGTGAGCATTGGTTACACGCTGCCGATGAAGTCACTTGGAAAAGTGCCACTGAACAACGTAAGAATTTCTTTAACCGGCCGTAACTTATTTTATATATACAAGAATGCGCCCAATGGAGTTAATCCTGAAGGTTTGTATTCTAACCGGTCAGGTGCATTTATGGAATACGGCGGTTTGCCCTTTATTAGAAGCCTGGGTGCTACTATTAACGCTTCCTTCTAATTTGTATCTCATATTCAAAAACACAATCGACATGAAATTCAGTAAATATATTTTGGTTTTTTCGATGGCAATTATAGCCATGGGTTCGTGTAAGAAGCAAACATTTGTAGATCTGAACGTAGACCCAACCACCCTGCTCTCAGTAGATCCTAAACAGCAATTTCTGCAGGCTGCATCCAAGCTGCCCAATGATTTTGAGTACTATTATGATGTATATCGTTCATTAATGCCATGGCTGCAGTATTCAACTGGTGTTGCCGGCAACGGTTCAGGCTTTACCAATCCTTCATCGAAGTTCAATTACCGCTACGGTAACTTCTACGGAAACGTGGGTACGCCGCTGGCAGATATTCCGCAGCTAATTGCAAAGATGACTCCTGATGAACAAGCCGCAAGGGTGTATGAAAAAAACATTGCTGCCATTTACAAAGCGTATTATGCGTTTTATGTAAGTGATATCAATGGAAGCATTCCCTATACCCAGGCTTTTCAGTCACGCTACGGTGGTACGTTAACGCCTACCTATGATGCGCAACCTACTTTGTTTGATACGTTGGATGCACAGATTAAAAAGGCCGTAACTGCCCTTGAAACAAATCAGCCAGTAACACAATTGTTATACGGCAATTTTGATCCATTCTTTGGTGGTGTAGCACTGCAGTGGGCAAAAGCAGGTAATGCATTGCGCCTTAAAATCGCGATGCGTTTAATGAAAAGAGATCCCAATAAGCTGAAGACGATTGCCACTGAAGTGATTGCCGATGCCAACCAAATGTCTTCCGTAGCTGATTCCTGGGTACTTTCTACAGGGGCTTCCTTTGCAGACGCAGGTGGTAATTTTAATCCATCTGGCTTTCTGGCGGCCAGGCCAGTGGTAGATTTTATGAAGGCGAAGGCGGATCCGCGTTTAAGGCTTTTTTACAGGCCGAACGGAAAGGGAATATATATTGGTAGCCCCACTGCCCCTGATACTGCTAAACTGCCCGCTTACCAGGCGCTCTATGCAGGTTCAGATACCGCATTTTCTACATTGCAACAACGTTTGTTTACCCCTAACTATAACGATGGTACCGGCGCGGGTACAGGCGATGGATTTTATCCGGTGCTCACCTATGCAGAGTATTGCTTCATCCGCGCAGAACTGGGTGCACGCGCCATCACTAATGATGCGGCTGCCACCTGGTATACCAAGGGTGTAACTGCATCTATTAATTTTTATGATCAACGTGCAGGAAAAGCAAAAGTAACAGGCTACAATGCTGTTACACCGGCAGAAATTACGGCCTATCTCGCAATGCCCGGCATCACTTATGATCCGGCGAAAGGTATTGAACAGATTGCCTGCCAGGCATACCTTGATTTTTATCGTCAACCAAGTGAAGCATGGGCATGGTGGAAAAGAACGGGTTATCCAAATACCACTTCAGTACTCGCTTGGGCTCCTTTGTACAGCAACGGAACTGCATTAACCTTAACCCGCCGTGCTTCACTGCAGCTGGCCGCTCCTGGAGATGCTAATTACACAAACCAGAAAGCCGCTTATGATGCCATGGCTACAGACCCGGATTTCGGTTCAGGTCCTGCAGATGCCTACGGTCGCGTATGGTGGGATAAAAAATAGTTTTATTAAGCATTAGTCGATACTCCGGGCTATCTCTTAGCCTGGAGTTTTTTGTTTTTTAAGTAACTTGAACAATGAAGACCTGCCCATGAGGACGAATGCCATGTTGATATTGTTTTTGTTTATTGCCCTGCCGGGCCTGCATGCCCAGCCATTGAACGATTCTGTTTTTGCAGCAGCCAAACTACAGCAGCCACGTTTGCAGGATGCTGCCAGCGGCAAACTGCGTAAGCTTACCCCGTTAGCTGCCCCTCAGTTAATGCAGCTCTATATTTTTCTTTCCCCAGAATGCCCTCTTTGCCAGAACTACGCACAGGTATTGAACAAGCTTCATCAACAATATGGCAACGCCGTACAGTTTTACGGCATCGTGCCCGGTAAAACATACAGTGCCGCCACCGTTACTGCGTTTGCCCGTAAATATGTTATCCGTTTTCCCTTGCTGATAGACCAGGCAAAGCAACTGACCAATTATCTGCAGGCCAGTATAACGCCGGAAGTAATCCTGCTCAACAGCCGGTATGAATTGGTGTACAAGGGTGCCATCGACAACCGTATGAAGTCGTTGGGGGTACAAAGATGGAAGGCCACAGAAAATTATTTGCAGGATGCCATTTCTCAATATCTTCAGCCTGCTGCCGTAGCCGTAAAAAGAACAAGGGCCACAGGCTGTTTAATAAACGACTTTTAACATGAAGTATCTTGCGTTGTTTGCATTCCTGATCCCTTTGTCTGCGGCCAGGTTATCTGCGCAGGAGATCACGTACAGCAAAGACATCGCGCCCATTATGGCGGCTAAATGCGCCGGCTGCCACCGCCCCGGAGATTCCGGGCCGTTTTCGCTGCTCACCTATGAAGATGTAGCCAAAAGAGCATCGTTTATAAAAGAGGTTACAGCCAGCCGTTATATGCCCCCATGGAAGGCAGACAATCATTTCGTTTCTTTTGCCAATGAACGCTCACTCTCAGACAATGAAATCAGCACCATTGCCAAATGGGTAGATGCAAAAATGCCCAGGGGTAGTAAGCCTCCGGCGGATAAAAACCCGCCAACGGGTAACACTGCTTACGGCCGTCCGCCAGACCTGGTATTGCAGGCCTCCGATACTTTTCATATCACGGGAGATGGACTGGAGCGATACATCGTCTATAAAATTCCCTTTGAACTGGCAGACTCTGCCAATGTAGCGGCAGTGGAATTTTTTAGTAACAATAAAAAACTGATCCACCACGCCAATTATGCCGTGCACAATGTACCCGATCAGAATATCGATATTAAACATACCCTGCCGTTTATCAACCTGACGGAAGACGACCGCCGGAAATATGATCAGTACCGGCCCTACCAGAAGATTATGACCTACTATGGCGGATGGATACCCGGCGCCAGTTATGAAGCTTACCCAAAAGATTTTGGTTGGGTGATGCCCAAGCGCGGCGTGATTTTACTAACCATACATTATGCGCCTGCTGCGGCAGATGAAGCCAGTATCTCAGGCATACGGCTTTATTTTACAAAAACACCTGTGAAACGCAGGGTAAAAGTCATCAGCTTTGGATCAGGCGGTATTGGCGAACGCGAAATTGATCCACCCTTCTTTTTACCCGCCAATACACAGAAAAAATTCTCACTGGAAGTAACCAACCCCTCTGAAGACCAATCCATCTTATATATATGGCCGCATATGCACCTGCTGGGCAAAGAGTTCAAAGCCTATATCACCAGTGCGGCAGGAGACACTACCAAGCTGGTGTATATTCCGCGATGGGATTTCAGGTGGCAGGAAATGTACCGTTTTAAACAGCTGGTAAAAGTAACCAAGGGTTCTGTTTTACATATTGAATGTGTCTATGATAATACCGCAGATAATCCCTTTAACCCAAACTCGCCGCCAAAGAATATTTTCTCCAGGGGCGATATGAAAACAACCGATGAAATGATGACGCTGATGATGATATTTCTTCCTTACCAGCCGGGCGATGAACAATTATCTCTCAACTAAACCAAATTTTGTGCGTTCATGAAAAGGCAGGGGAAAAAGACAATGTTTTGCAGTGCGCTGCTGGTCTTGCTGCTGTCTTGTGCCCTTGCGCAGCAACCCGCCGCTCCGCCACAGTTTACCCTGCTCAATGAAAAACAAACCGGCGTTCATTTCCTCAACACTATTCGTGAAACAGATTCACTTAATGTGCTAATCTATGAATACCTGTACAACGGCGCAGGAGTAGGCATTGCAGACTTCAATAATGATGGATTGCCGGATATTTTTTTCTCGGGCAATACCGGCCCCAACAAATTATTCATCAATAAAGGCCAGCTGCAATTTGCTGACATTACAAAACAGGCCGGCGTAGGAGGCAATGGTACCTGGTCTACCGGCGTTAGCATTGCAGATGTAAATGGAGACGGCCTCTTTGATATCTATGTTTGCCACTCGGGCAAGTTCAGTAATCCGCAGCAACTGAGCAATGAGTTGTTTATCAACCAGGGCATAAAAAACGGCTTACCCGTATTTATTGATGAAGCCGCTGACTATGTGTTAGACCTGCCAGGTACCCAATCTACCCAGGCCGCTTTTCTTGATTATGATAATGATGGAGACCTGGACATGTTTCTGCTGAACCACTCTAACCATACCTATAACCCGTTTCTCAATACCCGTAAACTCCGTGCTACGCCAGACATGAATTTTGGCAACCGCCTGCTGCGGAACGACCGGGCCGCAAATGGCACCATGCATTTTACAGATGTAACCCTTCAGGCCGGCATCATTAATAACCCGCTTAATTTTGGGCTGAGCGTTACCGTGAGTGATGTAAACAACGATGGCTGGCCCGATATCTATACCACCAGCGATTACACAGAGCGCGACTGCTTTTATGTGAACAACCACAACGGCACGTTTACAGAATCACTGGCCAGTTCCTTTGCCCATATTTCTAAGTACGCGATGGGTGCAGACATTGCAGATTACAACAATGACGGCCGGCCAGATGTCTTTACGCTAGACATGCTGCCGGAAGATAATCACCGCCAGAAATTATTAAAAGGCCCCGATGAGTATGATCAGTATCACCTGTTGTTAGACAGCGGCTATTACCACCAGCAGATGCGCAATATGCTGCAACTCAACCAGGGAACTGACGGTAAAGGACATACGCGTTTTAGCGAGATAGGACAACTGGCAGGTGTTTCTAACACAGACTGGAGCTGGGCCGGCCTGCTGGCAGATTTTGATAATGACGGCTGGAAAGATCTGTTTGTCAGCAACGGCTACCTGCGAGATTATACAGATATGGATTTTCTAAAGTACACCGTGGCAGATGCAAGGGTAGCAGCGTTAAAAAGAGGAAGCATCAATTTTAAAACCTCCGAACTGGTGAGCAAGATGCCTTCCAACAAACTCAATAATTATATATTCAGGAATAACCACCAACTAGGCTTTGTCAATGTGTCAAAAGACTGGGGCTTTACCATACCTACCATTTCTAACGCTGCCGCCTATGCGGATCTCGACAATGATGGCGACCTGGACCTGGTAGTCTGCAATAACAATGAACCCGCCATGATTTACCGCAACAATGCGGAACAAATTGGCCAGCTGCACTATATCAAATGCCGGCTAACGGGCAGCGGGGATAATACAAAAGCCTATGGGGCAAAGTTGAAGTTAACTGCGGCAGACGGCACAGCACAATACCAGGAACTGTACCCGGTACGCGGCTACCAGTCTTCTGTGTCAACTGAGCTCCTGTTTGGCCTGGGCAACGCTGCGGGTAGTATAAAAAAAATTGAAGTGAGCTGGCCGGGTGGGGGCACTACGGTGTTGAATGAGGTAAGTCCTAACCAGCTA
>DATJGC010000213.1:0-4674 GCA_035495345.1 Chitinophagaceae bacterium
ATCGCCCGGTGATTATGTCTTTGAAGTGAAGGGCGAGGCAAGCGCAACAGCGCCGGTAACCAGCTGGCGCATCAGCGTTCAAGCACCATTTTATGCCCGCTGGTGGTTCCTGCTGTTGGCTGGCTTAACCTTGGCAGCGCTGATCATTGCCATCATTTTACGCCGTATTGCCGTTATAAAAAAAGAGTCCGGCTTGCAGCAACGGATTGCTGAAGCGGAAGTAAGTGCGCTGCGTGCACAGATGAACCCGCATTTTATCTTCAATTGCCTCAGCGCCATTGATAACATGATAGAGACCGACCAGAAAGACAAGGCTACCAAATACCTCAACCGTTTTGGCAGGCTGATTCGCAGCGTGCTGGACAGTAGCAAGAAAACATTGGTGCCGTTGGAAAATGATATTGAAACGCTGATGCTCTACCTGCAACTGGAAAAGTTCAGGTGCGATGACAGGTTTACCTACCAGCTCACCACAGACCCTGAACTACTAAACGCTGATTACAAGGTACCGCCACTGCTGGTGCAACCTTACCTGGAAAACGCCATTCACCATGGCCTGCTGAACCTTGAAAACGGTACAGGACAACTGCAGGTGTCTATCAGTTTGGAAGGCAATATACTGGTATACCGCATCCAGGACAATGGTGTTGGCCGCGCAGCGGCTGCACAATTAGAGCATCGCCATGAGCAGGAGCATACCTCTTACGGCATGTCAATTACTGAAGAAAGAATTCGTAAATTTAACAAGGGCGCGCTGCCAGACCCTGTGCGTATTACTGACCTGTTTAACCATGGCAGGGCCGCCGGCACACTGGTAGAAGTATTCTTACAAACTGCTTAATGTAAACCGATGATCACCGCCATTATTGTAGATGATGAAGCCAACAGCAGCAATGCACTAAAGACGAAACTGGGCAGGCATTTTCCGGATGTATCTGTACTGGCGGTCTGCGCCAACGCAAAAGAAGGTATTGCCGCCATTGAAAGCCTTCAGCCGCAACTGCTTTTCCTTGACATTGAGATGCCGCGGATGAATGGATTTGCCATGTTGCAGCAACTGCGTCACCTGTCTTTTCATCTCATTTTTACGACCGCCTATGATCACTATGCTATCAAGGCCATCAGGTGCAGTGCGCTGGATTACCTGGTAAAACCCATTGATATTGGAGAACTACGCATAGCCATGGACCGGGTAATGGAGCAGCAGGAAAAACAGGCAGAAAAAAAACTTTCGGTTCTCTTAGACAACCTGCAGCAAAAGAAAGACAATCGCCAGCGCATTGCCGTACCCTCCGGCAACGGACTGGAATTTATAAAGATAGAAAGCATTATATATCTTGAGGCCAGTATAAATTATACGCAGGTCTTTACAAGCGAAAAACAGTTTATTGTGAGCCGAACGCTCAAAGACTTTGAGGACATGCTGCCGCCTGACCGTTTCATCCGCATCCACAATTCATTTATTGTAAACAAAGCGTTTGTTGAAAAGTATATCCGGGGCGATGGCGGACAGGCCGTACTAAGCAATGGCGCTGTACTGGATATATCCAAAAGAAAAAAAGCGGCCTTTCTCAAGGCCATTGAAAATTAAATTGCAGGTCTTTTCTATTATCCGGCAATGGTAAAATCTGTTGGGTCTACCTCGCTGGGCTGTATAAATAAAACACGACAGCCATTCTTTGTGGAATGAGGTCCGTGTACCTGCCCAATATCATGGCAAAAAAAACTGCCTGGGCCATACACAATACCATCATTGATAAAATCTCCTTCCAGCACGTAATGTTGCTCTGCCGTTTTATGATGAATATGGGCAGGGATAAATGCGCCGGCTTCCATCTTTAACTCAGCAAAGGCAGGCCCGTACTTTGTATCCACATTTAAAAGCTTTACAAATAAAAGTTCAGAAGTGGCGCCGGGAATGGGAAATGGCTGGTAATCCATTGTTGCAGACTGCAGGATGTTTTCCATTGTTGTATTTATTTGTTGTTAGGAATACAACAAATATCCTTCCCCGGATTGTTGGCTTACTATCAATTTGGCAGAAAAAACTATCAAATTTTTCCGGCGGCCTTACGATAGGCAGATGGCGTAAGTTTTTCCCGACCCTTAAAAAAGCGCATAAAATTAGAGGGCTCGTCAAAGTTCAGTTCAAAGGCAATGGAAGATACATCCAGGTCTGTGTGCAGCAGGAGGCATTTCGCCTCCAATAGTATCCGGTCCTTAATAAAAGCAGTAGGTGTTTTACCGGTTTCCTTCTTTATTACCTGTTGCAAATACTTTTCGTCTACATGCAATGCCTGTGCATATTCATACAGGGCCTTTTTCTGGTGGAAGAATTTATTGACGAGTGCCTGGAAATTGTAAACAATATCGGAGCTTGTTTTTGAAGCCTTCACCAGCGCACCGCTGAGACTGATTCTTTGTGCCTGAATGAAGATAATTTTAAGATATGCACGGATGATTTCAAACTTCAGGGGTTGATCGTTATAGTACTCAAATAAAATCTTTTCAAACAAGTCCGCAAACCCGGGTTCGTTCTCTTTGCTCACCTGCAACACGTTAATACCTTCCCGCTCAAAAAGCATGAGGTCTTTCAGTAACTGGCTGCCTTGTATAGAATAAGTAATAAACCTGGGCTTAATCAGCATTACAAATCCCTTCCATTGTTCATCTCCTCTTTTCCAGTGAATCAATTGTTCCGGTGCAATAAAAAAGAATAGTCCTCCCTGCCGGCAATCGAAACGCTTGTCGTTTACAGTAAGCGTAGCATCCATTGAGGTAGCAAACGTAACATGAAAAAAAGCATCCTTATAATAAGGTGTTTCGTTTACAAGGTTGGTCATTACATCCTCATAGCGAAAAATATGAAAATCTTCATGGCGTGTGGCAAGCCCGGTTTGTAAGCGTAGGTGCCACTCATTCATGTCATCAAAAAAGGGAAAGGGCTGGCTGTTCATTTTATCGGGGTTAATGTCTACTATTGGAAGGGCTCAAGAACAAATGTATCGCCGGAACAAAAGCAAACTAAGCGGGCAAACCGAAGGGATATTATTTTTCTGTTAAGAATTTGTAGATTGTTACCAGTCGGCAGAAGCCTGCACTAAACAACCCGCCATCGGCCCAACTGCAACCGCAACCCGCAGGTGCGCAAACAGTAGTACAAGGTGGCCCCCACCAGGAATAACCTTAAGGCATTGCCAATTAACCAGACAACCGATAGTGTGTGCAGTTGCGCCTTGTTCTTTTCCAAATCACCAAAAAACAATTTCAGGTTTAGCTGTGTGATGATTAGTGCGGTGATGCCAATAGAAAGCAACCCAAAAACACATGCCCTGCCCAGCCATCTCTTTTCTATACTATCCGCCGTGTTAAAATACAGCACGCAGACCAGCACTACCGCCAGCTGTGTAAACGGAACATAGTAATAGATCTGGTTGCTGATGGTAAAGTATCCCTGCCAGCTTTTCAGCGCTTCATAACTGTTGGTGAGCTGGTTGGGCGCCAGCACAATTTCTTCATACAGGTTGCCAAAGAACCAGTGCGCCAAAAAAAACAAGGAGAATAGTAAAAGCCGGTTAAACGTTTGTGGTTTCATAAAGCTGTTTTTACAAGGCCAAAGTTGTTATAAACCTTCCCTGCAAAAATTGTCAAATGACAACTACTCGCTTATTTCAACTTTTTTCTCAACCGGCTTAGCGATGTTTGTGTAACGCCCAGGTAAGAAGCCAGCTGTTTAAGCGGCACCTTCTGTAAAAGATCAGACTGCTGCATCATGGCCAGGTAACGTTCCTGCGCCGTCATGGTCTGGTAAGCCAGTATGCCATTCACCACTTTCAAAAAAGCATCTTCCCAAACTTTACGACCAAACTGCTGCCAGGCAGGAAAACGTTGGTACAGGAGCTCCATATCCTGCTTACTGATACAAAGTAGCTCGCATTCTTCAATTGCCTGGATATTAAACACGGTGGGCATACCCGTTTTAACACTCCTGAGCTCGGTAAAAAAATCATGCTGAAACGCCAGCCAGGCGGTTATTTCTGTGCCGTCTTTGTCTAGATAGATACGCAGTCCGCCAGATACAATAAAATAATAAGCATTCACCAGTTGACCTCTTTTTATCAGCAACCTGTCTTTGGGAATGGTGAGTGTATAAAAGTGCGCGCAGATAGTCTGCAATTCCGCTTCCGGAATGTTCACCTGCGATTGTATAAAGCTAATCAGGGTGGTCATAACACCTGTCAAATTAAGCATTTATAAGCTTTTTTGGCGCATCGCAAAAAAACCGTTCTTCGGTGTCACTGAAGCGCTATTGCACACTCTCCGGAAACGCAGCTGTGCAATGCCATAGCATTCTTGCCTCTTTTACCGCGATAGCCACCTGACAGCAGCTTTATCCGCCTCTATGATCGTTTGTTACCGCCAGCTCATGGCATCCAAGACAGCGTTGCACGCCATCAAATCTGTAAAAAATATATTTCAATGAAATGTGTATTGTTTGCCTACATTGAGCACTATTTAAAAAACCAGCACTACAATGAAATCATCCGCATCGCAAATTTTACCAAAGAATCAGAAACAAATACTGGACAAATGGATGAATCATCAGCTGAAGGATGATGGGCTTCGTGAAGACCTGCTGTCTAATGATGACCTGCGGAAAGAATCCGATGCATT
>DATJGC010000214.1:0-6848 GCA_035495345.1 Chitinophagaceae bacterium
GTGCATGCTTTCAACCATAAAATATCCCACAGGCGGAAGCACCTCGTTCATTTTTGAATCTAATGCTAGTGCAAATTTTGGTGGAGCAAGAATTGCAAAAATTATAAATACACCTGTGTCTGGCCTCCCTGTTGAAACCAATTATACCTACACTGGTTCTGCCAGTTACAGCCCGCGTGATTTTTATTATAAAGCATTCGGGGTAGAATATGCAACAAGTTCTTCTCCTGGAACATCACAGGCTCCTGTTGTTCCCTCCGCTATGCTTCAATTTTTTGGCCTTCCAATTGAATCTGCACCTGGGCACAATCCAATGAAATATGTAAAGATTACTGCAGTCCCGCAAGCTATACTTGGACTTGGTGCTCAGTTTGGCTATTCTAGTGTTGTAGTTTCACAAAATGGAATCGGGTCAACAAGTTATCGATACGAATCACCAGCATCCTATCCTGATCTTTCGGAACACTTGGGAATAGCGAGTGAAGAAATTTCATTATTGGATAATTTATTCAATTCAGAATACATCAGTTACTATGCTCGTGCATATCCAGCATCTCAGTATTACGGAAATTATGTAAGCGTTGGTGATTTTCCAGAGCCGCCGGTTTATAGCAATGCATGGAAAAGAGGCATGTTGTTGACAAAAACCAGTTTTTCCCAAAACGGAAATATCGTAAAAAGAGAGGAATATAGCTATCAAAAAAATCTTCTATCAGTGGTTGCAGGATATACTGTAAATGAAATTGGTCCAGGTAGCAGCCAATACATCTACAGCAAATATTATATGCCTAACAGCAGGGTGTATCTGGGGTCAACCATTACAACGGAATACGACCAAAATGGGAAAAATCCATTGGTATCAAAAACAACTTTTTTTTACGATAATCCGAACCACCTTCAAGCTTCGCGGGTGGAAACATCCCGAAGCGATGCTGTAAAAAAGACAGTCCTTACCACCTTTCCATTGGATTATCCTTCAGGCACGACTTTCCTTGATAACATGATATCTAGGCATATTATAGCCAGCCCTGTAGAAACCATTATTTATTTGGATGACGGCAAAGGCCAATCAGTAGTGGCGGGTACCGTTGTCAAATATGGCGATGACGGCAGTGGACTCAAGACAGAGCAATATGTACTGGCGCCTGTCGGAAAAATAAATGCAACAGCATTCAAAGCTTCTAACAGAACCTTAGGCCAATTGCCGCCCTTGGGTACAGTGTCATCCTTTTCGATGGATGAGCGGTATTTAAGTCGGCTTAAATTTAATAAGTATGATAATAAGGGAAATCTACTCGAGGTAAAAGCAGCTAATGAAATTAGAACTTCTTATATCTGGGGATATAACGGAACAAACCCTGTTGCGGAAGTTCTCAATGCTGCCAGCAATGAAATATTCTACGAAGGTTTTGAAGAGGGCTCCATCTGGCCTAATGTAGTAGGTGGCTGGCCAGACATGGCAGTTGATAAAAGCAGAACGCACACCGGGGGTTATGCAGGGAAGATTTTCAATCCCAACAATTATATTCTTTATTACCACAGCCCCCAATGGTTACAGATAGCGCTTACCGCCCCTACAAAGTACAAATACTCCGGTTGGTTTTACAGTGATGGACCGCAGGTAGCGCTGTATTTGTTTATGAAGCGCGCGGGCGAAACAGGTTATCTCACTTACGTGGATGCCACTACCACCACCAACACCGGCAAGTGGATATACCTGGAAAAAGAGTTTGAGGTACCAGCGGATGTGGTGCAGCTCAATGTCCGCGTAGATAATTACGGTGGTGGCTCAGTGTGGTTTGATGACATACGCCTACACCCTTCTAGCGCAAAAATGACAACGTATACTTATGCGCCGCTCATTGGAATGACCAGTCAATCGGATATAAATAGTCGGCCGACTTATTACGAATATGACTTGTTCGGACGTCTTTATCTTGTTCGGGACTTCGACAAGAATATCTTAAAAAAATACTGTTACAATTACGCGGGTCAGACCAGTAGCTGCGCAATATTTGGTAATGAGCCACAAACCCAAACATTCACCAAGGTCTGCACTTCGGGAATAGGTTCACAGGTAGCCTATACCGTTGCTGCCGACACTTATTCGGCCGGCACCCAGTCAGAGGCCAATGCCCTGGCCATAAAAGATATCGAGGCGAACGGACAGGCGTTTGCCAATCAACAGGGGACATGTACAGCCCCTCCGCCACCCGTAAATGTTAATATTAGCGGCAATAATTACAGCAGTGCAGGATATTATGTCTACTTCCTGGAAGTGACCACTAACCAGTCTTACAGTATGTACTTACCTGCGGGCAGCAGTGCCACGCTCACGCTATTATCCGGAAATTATAAAGTCAGCTTTACTCCTGCAGGCACTGCAGTTAATGCCAGCTTCCGCGTAAACGGCTACAGTACTTACGGTACCACTGCCACTTTTAATAATATAACCATCGGTAACGGAACACAGGTCGTCATTAATTAAACTAAAAACAATCAAATGAGAATATTGATTCTGGCAACCTGTATACTCATCGTTGCCACCTTTCAGGCCGATTTTTATAGCATAGAATACGAAACAATAACAGGTGTGCCTAGCAGTACGCAGTCACTTAAGGGTAAGAAAACCATTATCTGTGTAATGAAAGGCGGAAAAGTCTCGTTGTCAATGGTCCATCACCTTGATTCTTTACAGCGCCAGGCCGCGGATACAAGAGTTTTGCTGGTGCCAGCAGCCGACGCTAGTGAACAGACTACTAAACAAGAGATGGTTAAGCTTCAGAAGAAGCTGCAGTTAACAATCACTGCACCTTTACGTGTAAAACAGCAAAACGCTGCAGCACAGCACCCGCTCTTCAGCTGGCTTACGAACGCCCAGGCAAACAGGCATTTTGATACAGATGCAGATGAGGACGGAAAGATTTTTGTTATCAGTGCTACCGGCAACTTATACAGTGTTTTGCCTGGTAATACGCCTTTGTCGGTCATTAACTCAGCTATTAACACGCCATTTTCCGAATAAACAGCAAACCCTTTCCTACGAATCGCGCAAAACTGATCGTTGTTATGAGATGCCAAAACTACTCCGTTCATTTTGTCAACCTGCTGATGGCTGCATTGTTTCCTATACTGATGTTTTCACAAACCCAGGTACCAGGTGAAAACCGAAACTATGTAAAACAATGGGATGCAACTTCGCCAAGACAAAGTCCCAACAGCTTTTTAACAGCTTCACTGCAAGATGTAAAATTGAGTATCACTTATTATGATGGTTTGGGCAGGCCAGAACAGGCCGTGGTAAAACAGGGCGCTTTATCCGCCAGCGGTGCCGCAGACCTGGTTACCCCCTTTGTATATGACGCCTTTGGAAGAGAAACAAAAAAATACCTTCCTTATGCTGCTGGTAGCACTGACGGTAGTTATAAAATTGATGTACTGACTGAACAGAATGCTTTCTATTCCAGCGCTGCCAGTCCCGTAGCAGGCCAGGGAGAGAGCTCATTTTTTTCTAAAACGGATTTTGAAGCATCCCCACTCAACCGAACGCTAAAGATCTACGCCCCGGGGGTTAACTGGGCAGGGGGCGGCAGAGGCATGGAAACAAAATACTGGACCAATACGGCAACCGATAATGTCAGAATATGGCGGGTTACGGACGCGGCCTTGGGTAGTCTGGGAAGTTATGTGTCAACAACCAGTTATGTTGCAGGAACGCTTTACAAAAAAGTAATGGTAGATGAGCATAAAAAGCAGGTCATAGAATTTACTGATAAGGAAGGGAAAATGGTCTTAAAAAAGGTGCAACTAACAGCCACTGCGGATGATGGTACTAAGGGAAGTGGACACAATGGCTGGCTGTGTACCTATTACATCTATGATGATTTATCAAACCTTCGTTGTGTTATTCAGCCCGCAGGGGTACAGGCGATAAGCAGTAATTGGAAGTTAACAAATGCCACTATTTTAGCTGAACAATGTTTCAGGTATGAGTACGATAAGCTAAATCGATTGATTATAAAAAAGGTACCCGGAGCCGGCCCCGTGTACATGGTATACGATGCACGAGACAGGATGATAATGCTGCAGGATGCCAATATGCGCGCTACCGGTAAATGGATGGTAAATAGCTATGATGCCATCAATCGCCCTTCAGCGAGCGGATTTTGGGCCAACAAAACGGCCTTCACTACGCATCTCTTCAATGCGGCCGTTGCTGCAAGCAGCTATCCTGTTTTGTCAACGGGCTATGAAGAACTTACAAAGACTTTTTACGATGATTACGCCTGGATACCGAAGGAAGGAAACCCAGTGGCTGACAAGCGATATGATGCCGATGACGCGCTGTTTTTACCGGTGAGCGACAATTATCCATATCCGCAGCAGATGGCGCAGAGTACAGCAACTAATGGACTTGTTACAGGCACAAAAACAAAAATAATTGGTAGTAGCAAATATCTTTATAGTGTAAATTTTTATGATAGTCGCGGCCGCCTTTTGCAAAGCATTGCCACAAATTCCACAGGTGCATCCAATGTGTCTACCACCCAGTACAGCTTTTCCGGACAGCCACTTGTTAATTATGCACTTGTATCAAATGGACAGGTGAGGCAGGCAACGGGTATACTTTCCAAATACGTCTATGACGAAGCAGGCAGATTGTTAGAAACAAAAAAGGCCGTGTACACCAACTATGCCGGTTCCACAGCAGAAAGGACAATTTCAAAAAATAGTTATGATGCGCTGGGCCGGCTGAAGAAAAGGATTATAGCTCCAGCGTATAATAGCAATACGGGGCTCGAAACCCAGAATTATGATTACAATATTCGGGGATGGGTACTAGGTGTAAACCGTAGTTACCTGGCAACCGCCGGCCAGGGGTCTGCAAAGTTTGGTTTTGAGCTAGGATATGATAAAACCACGAATAAGAGTGCCCGGAATTTTGGTGCTGCGCAATTTAATGGCAATATAACAGGCATGGTTTGGAAGAGTGACGGAGATGACGTGAAAAGAAAATACAATTTTTCTTATGACGCAGCTAACCGTTTAATGAGTGGTGCTTTTGAGCAGGACGATGCAACTGGTGCATGGAATAGCGCCACTATGAATTACAGTATGCGTATGGGCAACGGAACAGACCCAAACACTGCTTATGATGGAAACGGCAATATAAAGGCTATGTATCAGCAGGGATTTAAGTTAGGTGGCGCTGGCGGAATAGATGATTTGGTTTATACCTACCTCCCAAACACTAACAAGTTAAAGTATGTAGTGGACCGCATACCCAGCGCGGAGAGCAAATTGGGCGACTTTCAGGAAAGTGCGGAAAATGCTACTGAAAATACAAGCAATGGGCTGGCTGATTATGGCTATGATGTCAATGGTAATCTATTATCAGACAAGAATAAGAGTATTAACAGTATTACGTATAACTTTCTTAACCTTCCCGCAACGGTATCAGTCAATGGCAAGGGCAGCGTTACGTATACTTATGATGCAACTGGTAACAAGCAAAGCAAAAAGACCATAGACAATAGCATAGCAGGAAAAACAATTACGACCACTACTACTTATATCGGATCTGCCATCTACGTATCAAGAACTACAGTACCTGCTGATCAATCCTCGCCTGATTACAGTAATGTCTTGCAATTGCTCCTTACCGAGGAGGGCAGAATACGGTATGAAGCCAAGCCTGTTCCCCTGTTTTCGTTTGACTATTTTATCAAAGACCACCTGGGCAATGTAAGGATGCTCCTGACAGATCAATCTGTGGCGCCAAATATTTACCAGGCAGGATTTGAAGCCAGCAATCGCACGGCTGAAATAATGTTGTTTGGCGATAAAATCAGTACCACTTATAGTAGAAAGCCGGATGCTTTTGACAAATTAAAAGAAAACAGTTGGGTAGGCAGGGTAAATGGGCTCACAGCAGAAAGCAGGGTGGGTCCGGGGGTCATACTGAAGGTCATGGCAGGTGACAAATTTAAGGCCAGCAGCTTTGCATGGTACCAGCCAACAACAACCGATAATACTACTGATAACACATTGCAGGATATTGTCACTAATCTGCTGTCACAGCTTACTGGCGGGGTGATGGGCGCAGCAAAAGGTTCAATTGCGGCCGATGTAAATAGCAGCCTGTTGCAGCCAGGTATGCAGGATTTTCTCAAAGCGCAACCTGTGGCGGTAGGTGGCCGGCCGAAAGCCTATCTTAACTGGGTTTTATTAACAGAGCAACAGTTCAAAAAGGTAGACGGAAATTATGGTGCTGTACAGGTGCCCCTGATTAGCGGAGATGAGGGTAAGCAACTTTTACAATCCAATGATGGCAATGACATACTCGTAAAAAAGAACGGTTATCTTTATGTGTATGTGAGCAACGAAAGCAAGGGCAACGTTTATTTTGATGATATCCGCGTTGAGCATACGCGCGGTCCATTACTGGAAGAGACGCACTATTATCCATTCGGGTTAACGATGGCGGGAATAAGCAGTAAAGCGCTTGCTTTTGGAGGAGCGGAGAACAAGTACAAGTATAACGGAAAGGAGGAACAACGCAAGGAGTTCACTGATGGAAGTGGATTGGAATTGTTGGATTATGGAGCGAGGATGTATGATCCTCAAATTGGAAGATGGGTAAGGCCAGACCCATTAACAGAAGTAGCAAGAAAGTGGAGCCCATATAACTACGCTTTAGATAACCCTATAAGATTTATTGATCCCGATGGAATGTGGAGTTATGATGCCAATGGAACTGCGACGACAAGCGATCTCTCCGAAATCCGTGCTTTCCTGAGCGCAAATTTCGATAAGGGACAAAGGAAGAAAGCCACTGATAAAGCAAA